>JBHELP010000218.1:0-6318 GCA_046263035.1 Candidatus Dormibacteria bacterium
GGTCGGGTGAGCGCGGTCCGAAGCCGAGGGCGCAAAGGCTGGATGCCGGCGTTTCGGGACGCCACCCTCTACAAGGTTCTGTACGCCTGGGGCCTTCGTCGGCGGGAGGGGGCAATGCTCGAGCTTGCCGATCTGGCCCGCAACCCCAAGGCACCCGAGTTCGGTGATTTCGGAGTGGTGCGCGTGCGCTGGGGAAAGGCCTCCCGGGGAAGCCCACCACGGCGGCGCAGCGTGCTGTCCGTGATGGACTGGGCCACGGAAGCCCTTGAGCACTACCTGGCCGAGGTGCGGCCCCGCTTCGGCGCCGCCCACCCGGGCTTGTGGCCAACCGAACGAGGAGGACGCCTGTCGTGTTCGGCGATCGACCATCGCTTCGCCGAGTTTCGCAACGAGATTGGCCTACCGGCAGAACTCGGGCCCCACTGCCTGCGCCACTCCTATGTGACTCACTTGATCGAGGACGGCTTCGAGCCACTCTTCGTGCAGCGCCAGGTGGGGCACAGCTGGGCCTCGACGACTGCCATTTACACCGGCGTGTCAGGCGACTTTCAAAACCGGGTGCTTCGAGAGGTCCTCGACCGAAAGTTGGCATCGGCACAGGAGGAGGAGTGATGACATCACGCAAACTTGGTTATCGCTGGCGGCTCCGAGAGCTGATGGGCGCCCGGGGGCTTTGGCACACCACCGACCTACGACCGCTCCTTCTCGAGCGGGGCATCGAGCTCTCAGCCGCCCAGGTGCACCGTCTGGTCACCCAGACTCCCGAACGGTTGTCGCTGCGCACCCTGACCGCGGTGTGCGATGCCCTCAGCTGCGAGGTGGGTGATCTGATTGAGCGAGTAGCCGAGGCTCCGCCTGCCCGCCGGTCCCGTGCAGTCGGCGGGGGCGAAGGCGACGTCCTGGCCTTGCGCCCGAAGCCAGCCCGTATCATGCCCACCACCAAGCATTGAAGACCAGGTCAAGGCGACCGCTGGCTGGCACTGCCGGTCACGAGCCAATTCCGGCCAGTTTGTTGGGTACCTCAGTCCGTCACGGCGCCATCTCGTCCCTGCGCCGTCTGCCGGGGTCCGGCGTCCCCATGAGCGCAGGTCGGTTGGGATCATGACCCCGACTTCGCGGCGGGCGGCGATCCGAGCGAGCGCCATGGACGCTGAGCGCGATCTCATCGTTCAGAAGATCCTGACCTTGGAGTCTCATCTCGACCCCTCTGAGGTGGCAGTCGCCGTCGAGCGGGTCGCCACTCACCGCGAGAGCCGTCGGAGGCTCGCTGTGGCTGTCGAAGAGGATCAGAACTGCCTCACCGGGTCGGTTCTCGCACCCCAGGTCGTTGACCGGCTGATCCTCGATCTGGAAACTCTCGGTGCTCGGCTCATTCATCGTCCGCGCTGCGGAGAGTGCTGGCGGGCCAAGCCCTGTGCGGGTCGGAGGGACGACGGCGTCCGCCTCTGCAAGGGCTGCAAGCAACGGATGCGCCTAGCGACGTGCTCGGTCTGCGGCAGGCTTCGGCCCATCGGCGGTCGTACGCAAGACGGCGGCGTTCTCTGCGGATCCTGCCGCCACAACGACCCGGCGCGCAGTGAGCCGTGCGCGGACTGCGGTAGGGCGGCTCCGGTGCACCGTCGCGTGGCTGACGGCAGGGCGCTCTGCCCCACCTGCGGGATGCGGCGGGCGCGGGCGGGGGAAGTACCTGCCGTCGAGGCAGTGTGCATGGTCTGTGGGCGGGCCGGGTTCTGCATCGGGGCATCGCTCGGCGAACCGCGATGTCGGCGCTGCTATCCCCGTCGCAGGGCAACGTGTGTCCGCTGCGATCGAGTTGCTGTCGTGGCCGCCGCCTGGCCGGCCGGGCCTCACTGTCATCGCTGTCGTGAAGTGGTTCTCGACGCCAAAGGAACCTGCGAGGGCTGTGGCCAGCTCCGGCGAATCGACCCCCGCATCAGCGACGGCCGAGGCCTCTGTTCAGACTGCGCCGGCCTCCCACCACTCAGCGTCTGCCTCGGATGTGGGGCCGAGGAGCGCTTGTTCACGCAGGGCTGTTGCAGTCGCTGTGAGCTGGGCCGTCGCTTGGATGCCATGTTCGCCGATGCCCCAGCAGAGATGAGCTCCAAGCTGGCACCTCTCAAGGAGATGCTGGAGGGTGCAAGCAACGCTGCGTCGACGTTGGGCTGGCTTGATCGTGGTGGCAACGCCGACCTGCTAAAAGCGTTGATCGAGGGGTCCCTCCCAATGGAGCACGACACCTTTGATCGTGCGTCCTCGAAGGCCGCCAACCACCTGCGCCTCATGCTCGTCGTCGCCGGCATCCTCCCTCCACGCGACGAGGAGATGGCCCGGCTCGAGCGCTGGTTGGCTGAGCAACTGGGAGGGATCCCGGTGCTCGAGGATCGCCAAGTCGTTGACGCCTACGCCAAGTGGTACGTGCTGCGTCGAATTCGCCAACGGGCAGAGCGAAACGGTGGCACCACCCGCTCCACAGCAAGTGCCCGCCGGACGATCCTTGCCACGATTCGATTCCTCGCGTGGCTGCGCAACCGAGCGACCCCCCTGAAGGGCCTATGCCAGGCCGACATCGACCTGTGGCTCGGAAGCGGACCGGTTGGCCGTACACACGTCCGAAGCTTTTTGTCTTGGGCGGCCAATCATCGCCTGGCTCCGGCGACTTCGGTTCCCTCCCGTCGCTCCGGCTTGCCCGCCTCGCCCGTGCCCGCGAAGGACTTTCACGCTTTCTTGCGGCGGCTGGCTTTCGACGAAGCGATTCCTACCGTCGAGCGAACCGCGGGTCTGCTCGTCGCCCTCTACGGCCAACCGGTCACACGCCTAGTCAGACTGCGGATCGCCGACGTCATTCGAGAAGATGAGCGAGTGTTCCTTCAGCTAGGTACAACAAAACTCGAGGTGGCGCCGAGGGTTGCCCAGCTCCTGACTGCTCTGGCGGAGGATCGTCGGACCTGCGTTGGGCCCGGTGTTTCCTCCAGTGCATGGCTGTTCCCTGGTGGACTTCCAGGGCAACCCATGACGGCCGACTGGCTGGGCCTGCGCCTGGGTGTCCTTGGCATGCCTGCCGGAACACTGCGGACAGCGGGCCTGCTCGACCTCGCGGCTGAGGTACCTGCGGCGTTTCTTGCGGAGCTGCTTGGCATGTCTGCCACGACAGCGGTGCGTTGGGTACATGCGGCCGGCGGCGACTGGACTGGCTACGCCGCCTCCTTCCTCCGAGGGAATCACTCGTCGCCGGGACAAGGCCGACCGGACGCTGCGGCGATGACAGGGGCGACCGCTCGTTTCGAGGCGTGAGGCGGGTGGGCCCTGAACCGTTCAAGGTCTAGCCCCCTCCAGGCGGTCACCCACATATATGTCACGGTGAGGAGCACTGGCAAGCTCCCCGTGAGACGGGACTCAAGCCTTGTCGCTCCGGTGGGGGGAACGCGCCCCACTACAGCAGCGGCAAGAGCTCCTCCGTGCCATCCCCAGGACTGCGCCGCGGCCGACAGATGGGTAATCACCTCCTCGACGGACTGTGGGGACCACGATCGGTGGTGCCCTGAGGAGCATTCCAACAGTTCGAATCTCGATACTCCACCAGTTAGCTCGCCGCCTCGATCAGCACCCTCGGCATCATCCAGCCGCTCACCGTCCGACCCACAGGAAACGGCAGCTACGTCTTGGTGGCGGGGGAGCGCCGCCTCGCCGCCGCCCTGGCCGCAGGGCTCAAAGAGGTCCCCACCATCGTCCGAGAGATGGATGATAAGACCGCCCTGGCAATCGCTTTGGTCGAGAACTGTCTCCGCCAGGACCTAACCTCGATTTTCGCTCCAGAAATCGCCATGAGGCCCCGAGTCGGGACTTTGAGGCCAGCCGAGCTCATCGGAAATTGAACCGGAGGCTTCGACCACCCCACCAGGAGATGGGCAGGTCCAACTCGGCGAAGCCGGCCTGGAGCAGGACCGGGGTGTAGGTACGCCGGGTGAGGGTGACAACGACGGCACCCTCCTCGACGTCGATGTGGCCGGTCGTGTCGATGAACTGCTCGTGGATCGTCTCGGGGGTGGCGTGCTCGTAGCGCTTCAGGCTGCGGGCCAGGAGGCGGTAGATGCTGCCGGCGATCACGGTCAGGGTCGTGTCCACGTCCACGTTGAGCCCCAGGCCCGAGGTCAGGGCGTCGACCTGGAACCCCTTGATGTAGGAGGACAGCTCGTTTTCGATGAGCATCCGCTCGGCGTAGCGGGCGAAGAGATCCTTGGGGGCCGTGCTCTTGTCGTTGGTGATGAGCAGGGTCGGCTGCTCCCTGCCGATGTTGCGCACGGCGATCTGGCGCACCGGGGCCTCGATGCCCTTGATGGCAATCATGTCCTCGTGGATCTGGGGGTGGCGGTAGCGTCCCGCCCGGTCGATGCGGTAGGTCTTCCAGGCGGAGGCGGGCAGGGCGGCAAGCTCCGCCAGGGTGGCGCTGCCCCGCTGGCGCGGCGTCAGCCAGTCGATGCGCCGGGCGTTGAGCTCATCCAGCACGGCGTAGGTGGTGAGCTTCGAGTCGAACACCAGCAGGCCGGGGTCGACCCCCACGGTGGCCTTCCACTGATCGGCAAATGCCAGGATCTCTTTGGCAGCCTGGCGCTTGGTGACGTCGGCGTTGGCGTAGACCATGTCGGTGGAGACGTGGTCCTGGGCGAAGAACGCCAGCACCGAGCGCGTCGACTGGGAGCGGGCAGGTACGTAGTTGTCGTCGAGGGGGGCATCCTCGCCGTAGTGGCGGATGGAGTGGAAGTCCAGGTTGAACCCCCCGTCGCCGGTGGCCAGCCCGAGGGGACGAAGGTGGGCGACAAGGCTGGAGAGGCAGGCGGTGTTCATCTCGCGGCGCACCCGGTGGGAGTAGGTGCTGGCATGGGTGGTCTTGGGCAGCACGTTGAGGCCGACCGCCAGGCCCAGGGCCTCGTCGGCGGCCAGGGAGGTGGCATGGGCAACCCTCCCGGTCCGCAGCAGCTTCAAGGTGAGCAGGGACGCCATGGAGTGCCATGACGACAGCACGGAGGTTGACGGGTAGGCACCGGCTGCGATCACCTCGGGCAGGTGAAGCTCCACCATGGCGGGGAACAGCACGAACAGCCCCGCATGCGCGCAGGGCATGCTCAGGCCCACCGGCCACACCTCCAGGGGCCTGGCCCGCACCGCCTCGGTGCGGGGAGGTGGTCCATGGCCACGGCGTGCCCGGGGCGGCAGGCGGGAAAGCCCCTCAGAGGTGATGATCACCCACACGCTCTGGTGGCTGATCGGGGTGCCCTCTGCGCTCAGGGCGTCGGCGATCTCCTTGACGGAGCGGTCCAGGGCACGCAGGTTCAGCACCTTGTCCCGCAGGGTCAGGATCTTGCGGGAACCCTTGGGGCCGGGCTTGGAGGAGGCGAAGAACGACAACTTCCCCGCCCGCAGATCGCTGGCCATCTGGTGCATCGTCGCCTTCGAGTAGCCGAAGCGGCTCCCGGCCACCTCGGCCGACTCCCCATCGACCACGTAGGCCCGCAGCGCCTCGTAGCGACGCTGGGCGGGATCGCCCGGGCTGGTGAAGAACGCCGACCCAGCCCGCATACCTCAGGAGATCTCCTTGAACATGGTGCACTCAGCGTAGCGTGCTATCAGCTCCGGATCTTGGATTTCCGACCAACATTGTTGTAGTTACAGCCATGTGAGCCCAGAAGAAGGTCAAGGGCACCACGGATCTGATTGTGGCTCAGGGATAGTTATTCAAGGATTTCCGATGAGGCCAGCTCGAGTCAGGAAGGTGTCAACACGGCCGCAGTCCGCCCGCAGCGAGTCGGAGGTGCGGCACAGTAGAAGGATTCCGGCCTGGGGCAGCTACTGAGGGGTTAACCTCAGGGCGCGAGCGGGGTCTCAGGAGAACTACTGGAGCGAAAATCGAGGTTAGGGCTTCTTCGGCTCGACCGGCCACCGCCAGGGCCTGCACAAGCCCGGAATACAGCGTGGCGCTGCCAGCCGAGGCGAGGGTCCCAGCGATCGAGGTGGCCTCCGCCGCCCGGTCGAGGATCAGCGAGACGGGGTGCTCCTCGTACAGGCTGCTCACCACCTCCTTGCCGCGCACCCAGATGCGGGCCTCGGTATCCCCGGAGCGGTCGGCCAGCTGGCGGGCGGTTCGCCACCAGCGGCTGGCGCGCCGGGGCTCCCCGACATTCCGCCACGCCATCGCACAGATCGTGGCGAGTTGGCCACCCACACGCCAAAGGCCGCGTTGCAGGCCGTCGTTCGCGGTGCCGAGGCGGAGCTGGAGTACGGAGAGGTCGGCTGTCAGGTCCTGCAGCAGCCGGTCGGTTGGGG
>JBHELP010000219.1:0-2941 GCA_046263035.1 Candidatus Dormibacteria bacterium
CTCGGATGCTGGACACACGGAGCTAGCTACACTCCTTGACGGTGCGGAGGCCAAGTGCCCGTCCACTCCGGCCCGATGATGCAGCGACGAGCGCGCCGGCGGCACGCGACGTTTCACCCCGTGGAGGGTGGGTCGGCGAACGATTACGACTACTGCTCCGCTGATCCGGTCAACTGCAACGATCTCGATGGAACCATCAGCCTTCCGGGCAACAAGCTGGAGCAGAAGTGGTGTCGGGTTCCATCAAGACTGGCACTCTGCGGTCGGGCCTACAACTATTCCCGGGGTTCTCTACGGTCGACGAACCGGAGGTATGGAGGCGTCGGGGGGGACGGATATGCGGATGCGTATCAGCACATCCTCTGGGCCGCGATGATGACCATCGATTTCGGGCCAGCCACGGCAGGCGGATTCTTGGATCGTCATGAGCGTGGGGCCTCTGGGCAGCGGGCTGACCAGCGCGGTATGGACGAGTACTACAACCAAGTCGGAGTCGAACTGGGCCAACGGCTCGCCCAGGAAGGTGTCGATCCGTGGGATGGCAGAGTTGAAGCTGAGGCCGCGGCACTCGCCACGACCGGCGGCCGGGCCCTCGTCCAAGGAAATGACGCCCGCCGCGGCGCCTATCCATACTAGTGGCCTTCAACGGATCACCTCCTTGCTCGAAGCACTCACTCTGGATCCGCTTGTCTTGGAGACCCTCCTACCTCTCCGTGCCCTTGATGCTCTTGGTGCTGCTTTCCGGCTGTCAGCGTGGCGATGACGGAGGGCTGCCGAAACCTCAGCGGATGGAGCACCTCCAAGTATTAGAGCAAGAGTCTCGCTTGAACGAAGTCCCCATTGGCGCCAAACCCGTGAAGTCTATCCGCCGCCTCCTTTGTAAGGACATGGATTCCTCGAACAGATCATTAGCGATCGGTCGCGACTATGAGTTCTCTGGGCCTCGTTCAGAGGCCCTGGAATTTCACGGTGCCGCCTTGACTCGTGCCGGTTGGGTGCTCTCACAACCCGCCAGCCTTGAAAAGAACTTCACAAGTGCGGTCTACATGAAGACCTTCGACAACTGGGAGGGCAGGGTAATCATTAGCTTCACCGGCAGCACCGTCAGCGTTGGTGCTGAGGACCTCACCTCGCCCGTCTGTTGACGCTTCGTCTTGGCGGGCAAGAGCGACGTCTCGTTTTTTACCCCAACTCGCCGGCCATGGCTCGGAGCCGGCTCTTAGCCACCAGGCCGTCGACCACGTTGAGCAGTGATGACAGGTCATCGGGCGACAGTTCGCCGATCACGGCCAGACGGTCACCCAGGGCGTCCTCGGCGGCGTGCAGGGGGCGTCGGGGCACGTCGTCGAACAGCAGGTGGTCGGCGGAGACGTTGAACACCTCGGCGATGCGCATGAGGGCGTCGATCGACGGCGTGATGCGCCCGCCCTCGTAGCGGCTGATCCGCCCGGCGTCGGTCCCGACCTTCTCGCCCAGCTCGGCCTGGGACCACCCCGCCTCCTTGCGCAGGTGCCTGATCCGCTCCCCGAGGGCCATCGGTGCCGGTCCTTCCTCCTCGATCCGCCACCATTCTGCGCCCACCATGGCCTCCTCGACTTGGCTCTTGCGCCCTCTGTTCTCGCCACGCATGCCTATAGAGGACATAGAAGCTATGTCCTGGACGACACAGGCAGGAATTTCTCCCGGAGGCGCCCGTGGCCCGCATCCCCGATGAGGAGATCGACCGGCTCAAGGCCGAGGTGTCGCTGCAGCGGTTGGCCGAGCGCCGGGGCATCGCCCTGCGCCGCCACGGCGCCGACCTGCTGGGCCTGTGCCCGTTCCACGACGACCACGAGCCGTCCCTGGTCATCAGCCCGGCCAAGAACCTGTGGCATTGCCTGGGGGCGTGCGGGGCCGGCGGCTCGGTCATCGACTGGGTCATGCGCACCGAGGGCATCAGCTTCCGCCACGCGGTGGAGCTGCTGCGGGCCGACCTG
Source organism: Candidatus Dormibacteria bacterium (assembly GCA_046263035.1). GTDB lineage: Bacteria > Chloroflexota > Dormibacteria > Aeolococcales > Aeolococcaceae > JBHELP01. The sequence goes on from JBHELP010000219.1 coordinate 1,977, forward strand.
CCGGCGGGCACGGGCACGGGCCGGGCCCCGGGACGCTCGGTGACCCGCAAGCTGCCGCCCCCGGTGGCCGGCGACGCCGCCGATGCCGAGGTGCTGGCCCAGGTCGTGGCCTACTACCACGAGACGCTGAAGCAGTCCCCCGAGGCCCTGGCCTACCTCGCCTCGCGCCGCCTCGGCTCGGCCGAGTTGGTCAGCCACTTCCGCCTGGGCTTCGCGAACCGCACCCTCGGCTACCGCCTGCCGCATTCGGCCAGCGTGGAGGGCGGCGCCCTGCGTTCCCGCCTGCAGCGCCTGGGGGTGATCCGCCCTTCGGGCCACGAGCACTTCAACGGCTCCCTCGTGGTGCCAGTCTTCGACGAGGCCGGGGCGGTGGTCGAGCTCTACGGTCGCAACGTGACGGCCAAGCTGCGCAAGGGGACACCCACCCACCTCTACCTGCCCGGCCCCCTCCGGGGCGTGTTCAACGTCGAGGCCCTGGCCGCCGGCGACGAGGTGATCGTGTGCGAGTCCCTCATCGACGCCATGACGTTCTGGGCCGCCGGCTTCCGCCACGTCACCTCCGCCTACGGCGTCGAGGGCTTCGACGACGAGCACGTGGAGGCCATGCGCCGTTACGGCACCACCCGCGTGCTCATCGCCTATGACCGCGACCCCGCCGGGGACCGGGCCGCGACCGCCCTGGCCGAGCGGCTCATGGCCATGGGCATCGAGTGCTTCCGGGTGCTGTTCCCCGCCGGCACTGACGCCAACGACGTGGCCCGCGCCGCGGCCTCGCCCACCGACGCCCTGGGCGCCGCCATCCGTGCCGCGACGTGGATGGGCCGCGGCCCCCGCCCGGCCACCCTTCGCCAGGCCGCCGCCCTTCCCCCGGCGCCGCCGGCCCACCACCCAGCGGCGAAAGGGGAGAACCAGCCCGGCGCAGCGCCCGGCCCAGCTGCCGGTGATGACCAGAACTGGCCCCACCC
>JBHELP010000220.1:0-8908 GCA_046263035.1 Candidatus Dormibacteria bacterium
GCAGGATCCCGGGATCGCGCTGGAGGACGGTGACCGGCACCCCCAGGCGGTTGAATCCCTGAGCCATCTCGATGGAGATCGGTCCGCCGCCAATCATGATGACGCTGTCCGGGGCCCGCTCCAGCTCGAAGAGGTTCTCGCTGGTGATGAAGCCGGCCTCGGCCAGCCCAGGAACCGGCGGCACCACGGGCCGGCTGCCCGTGCACAGGAGGATGAAGCGGGTGTCGAAGTGCCTGTCGCCCACCTCGACGGTATGAGGGCCGGTGATGCGCGCCGAGCCGCGGATGATCTCCACCCCCATGCGCTCGTAGCGCTCCGGATCGTCATCACTACGGGCGATCGAGTCCTGGATGGCTCGTATCCGGCTCCACACCGGCCCCGTGTCGATCTGCCGATCCACCGGAGAGAGCCCGTAGCGGTCCGCCGTGCGCATGTGATGGGCCACCTTGGCGGAGGCCAGCAGCGCCTTGCTGGGAACGCACCCCGTCCATAGGCAGTCGCCGCCGACGCGGCCCCTCTCGATGACCGCGAAGCGAATGTTCAGCGTTGCCGCAAACTCGGCGGCCACCATCCCGGCGGACCCCATGCCGACGATGATGAGATCGAACTCGTGGCTCACCGCAGCTCCCTGCGCCAGACGAACTTCAGCCCAGACCAGTCCGGGTCCAGCGCCGCCACCTTGATGTCCACCAGGCCCGAGGGGAGGATCATCTCCCTCAGGTCGCCCTCGGAGATGTCGCTCGAGTGGCCGGCTGCCCGGCGAGGCCAGGCGATCCAGAGGCTCCCGTCCCGCCGCAGCGCCGACCGCAATGTGGGCAGTCGCCGGCAAACCGACGCCCGATCGCTGAAGAAGGCGACGATGACGTCGAGAGGCCCTCGGGCACGATCGCGCACGACCACACCGGCGGGCAGCTCGGGGATGATCCAGCCGGCGGGAGCGCCGAGAACAGCGATGAGGTGCCCCTCCTTTATGCCCAGCTTCTGGCTGAGCGGCGTAGTGGAGTATCCGGCCATGCCCGGCAGGAGCATATCTCCCGGCCTCAGCGCCGACGCGGAGTCCGGATGGCGTGCGGCATAAGCTTCTTCATGACGTCGCCCAGCCCACCGGGGACCGATCTGCCCCGCGGCGAGCAGCCGTCCGGCCTCAGCGCCAACGCGGAGTCCGAATGGCGTGCGGCATAAGCGTCTCCATGACGTCGCCCAGCCCACCGGGGAGCCGATCTGCCCCGCGGCGAGCAGCCGTCCGGCTCAGCGCCGACGCGGAGTCCGGATGGCGTGCGGCATAAGCTTCTTCATGACGTCGCCCAGCCCACCGGGGACCGACCCGCGCCGCGGTGGCCCAGCCCACCGGGGGCCGAGCCGCCCCGCGGCGAGCAGCCGTCCGGCCTCAGCGCCGACGCGGGGAGCTCGCATGGCGTGCGGCATACGCCGCCGTGTCAGTATGCGGCCGTGCTCCTGGCCATCGACGTGGGCAACACGCACACCGCCGTGGGAGTCTTCGACTCCACGGAGCTGGTGGCCCATTTCCGCATCCATACCGACAACCGGTCGACCGGGGATGAGCTTGGCCTGGTGCTCACCGACCTGCTCCGCCGCCGTGACATCAGCACCGATGCCATCGATGCCGTGGCGGTGAGCAACGTTGTCCCCGCGCTCTCGCGGGCGGTCGACGAGCTTTCCCGCGCCTACCTCGGCGTGGACGACCCTCTGGTGGTCGGACCGGGGATTCGCTCGGGGTTGCGCATCCTCTATGACGATCCCCGCCAGGTGGGCGCCGACCGGATCGCCAACGCCATCGCGGCCGCAGCCACCTACGGCGGTCCGGCCATCCTGGTTGACTTCGGCACGGCGACCACCTTCGACGCCCTCAACGCCGGCGGTGATTACCTCGGCGGAGCCATCGCCCCGGGCATAGCCGTCAGCCACGACGCGCTGGTCAGCCATGCGGCCAAGCTCAATCCCGTCGACCTGGTGGCGCCGCCGTCAGCCATCGGCAGGACCACGACCACCAGTGTCCAGGCCGGTCTGGTCTACGGTCATGTCGGGGTGGTGGAGGAGCTCGTCGCTCGGATGACCACCGAGTTGGACGCCTCCCCCAGGGTGATCGCCACGGGTGGCCTTGCTCCCCTGATGGCGCCATTGACCCGCTGTATCGATACCGTCGACCAGCAGCTGACGCTGACCGGTTTGCGGCTCATTCACGAGCGCAACGCCGGCTGATCGACCAGGCGCCACTACCATCGACCAATGACCGCGACGCTGGCAGCGGCGCCCCCCCTACGCATCGGTGGCCTGGAGCTTTCCTCGCCCATCCTGATCGCCCCCATGGTGGGAATCACCGACGCGCCCTTCCGAAGCCTTGCCCGCGAGATGGGCGCGGGTCTGGTGTCCACGGAGATGGTGGCATCCGAGGGTGTTGTGCGACGGATCGATGCCAGTCTTCGCCTCCTGGACTTCCCGGCCGGCACCGAGCCGGTGGCGGCGCAGCTGGTCGGCGCGGATGCCGCTGCGATGGCCGAGGCGGCGCGCATCTGCACTGAGCGTGGCGCCATGGTCGTCGACGTGAACCTCGGCTGCCCGGTGCGCAAGGTGGTCGGCTGCGGCGCCGGCGCCGCCCTGGCCAGGGACACGGCACAGACCGCACGCGTCCTCGCCGCGATGGTGCAGGCGGTCGACGTGCCGGTCACGGCCAAGATGCGTCTGGGCTGGGACCACGACAGCATCAACGCCCCCGAGCTGGCCCGGGCCCTCGAGGATGTGGGCGTCCAGGCCGTCACCGTTCACGGTCGCACGCGGTGCCAGCAGTACACCGGATCGGCGGACTGGGACGAGATCGCTCGCGTCAAGGAGGCGGTGAGCATTCCCGTCCTCGGCAGTGGCGATGTGCGCGACGTCGCCGAGATGCGCGAACGCATATGCAGTGGCCGCGTGGACGGTGTGGTCATCGCCCGAGGAGCCCTCGGCAATCTGTGGCTGATCCGCCAGGCGGCCCATCACGTCGCCACAGGGGCGCACCTGCCTGATCTTGATTTCCCGGCGCGGATGGCGCTCACCCGGCGCCACCTCGAGCTGCTCTGCGCCTACCACGGCGAGGCCCGCGCCCTGCGCATCGGCCGCAAGTACGTCAGCTGGTCGATACGAGGGTGCAACGGCGCTCCACGGCTTCGCGCCATGGTCCAGCAGCTCAACAGCCGCGCGGACCTCGATCGGATCTTCGATCTGGCCGTGGGTGCCGGCCAGGGCCCTCAGGGCTGGTTCGAGCCCATCTTCACCAGCGGCGAGGGATGATGGGGCCCCGCTTGGGGGAGCCCATTGAGCTGCCCTGGTGGGTCTTCCTCTGCGCCCTGCCCCCCGTGCTTGTCATCGCCGGCGCTGTGACGGGACCTGGGCCGGCCGCCGCTCGTCTGCTCGGGGTGATCATCTCGGGGGCCATGCTTGCCGTGCTGGTCGCCGTGGCCCGCAGGGTCGAGAGCCGGAACATGCAGAGCGTCTGGATCAGCGCCGCCTACGCCGTCTGGTTCTTCGCAGCCGCGATCTGGCTGGTGGCGGCCGTCGGCGGCTGATGGCCGGCGCGGGGTGGGCCACTGGACGCCGGCAGCGTCGCCCCGGTCCGCTCCCCGGAGCCGGAACAGGAGGGAGCGCCCACCGCGGAGCCGGTCAGGGCAGGATCGCTTCCCTCGGACGGACAGGACAGAACACCTCCCCCCGGAACGGGTCAGAAAAAAAAGAGGGCGCCCCTGGAAACCAAGGACGCCCCGAGAGGGGGGGTGAGGGAAGTTCGGGACCCGGTCCCGGCAACCACTTGTGCGCAATGGTAGCGGAGTTGGTCCACGCAGTCAATGATTGTGGCCGTCCCCGTATACTCCGCTGCCTTGTCCGGACGCCATGAAAGCCTGAGGACACCCCTGTATGGATAAGCCCGTCCTTCTCACCCGAGAAGGTCTCGAGCGGCTCGAGAAGGAGCTGGAGGAGCTGCGCACCGTCCGCCGGTCGGAGATAGCCGAGCGGATCAAGTACGCCAAGGACTTCGGCGACATCTCCGAGAACGCCGAGTACGAGGATGCCAAGAACGAGCAGGGGATGGTCGAGGGGCGCATCCTCACCCTCGACGCCATGGTCCGCAACGCCGTCCTCATCGAGGAGCATCGCGACGGAGGCAGCATCGGCCCGGGATCGGTGGTGGAGGTTGCCGACGAGGCCGGAAACACGCAGACGTTCACCATCGTCGGTCCCGCCGAGGTTGACGTGGCGGGCGGGCGCATCTCGCTGGAGTCCCCGGTCGGCAAGGCCCTCATCGGCCACCAGGTGGGGGACCGCATCGAGGTGCAGAGCCCCGGCGGCCTCCGCTCCATGAGCATCGTCAAGATTCTCTGACGGCGCCCCGAGCCCCCACGCACGCTGCCGTGACCCGCACGCACCGGAGCCCGGGCCATGCCCGCTGAGGATCTCTTCGCCGAGCGCCGGCGCAAGGTGGATGAGCTGGCCGAGCGAGGCGTCCCGGCCTACAACGTGGACTTCCACCCGGATACCTCCCTCGCCGGCGCGCTCCACCAGCTGCTCGATGCCGAGCGGCAAGGACGGCATGGCACCGCTTCGTCGATCGGCGGCCCTCACCCCGGGAGGCCATCGATCAGCACAGAGCCCGGATCCGCGGACGCCGACCACCCCGACGAGGGCCCGGCTGTGGTCATCGCCGGCCGGATCATGCGCCTGCGGCTTCAGGGTCGAAGCTGCTTTGCCCACCTCGAGGATGAGGAGGCTCAGCTTCAGGTGTGGTTCAGGTTGGACCGTGTCGGGGACGACGGCTTTGCCGTGGTTCGCCTTCTCGACCTCGGCGACATCATCGGTGTGCGGGGCCGGCTCATGCGCACCCGGCGAGGCGAGCCGACGGTGGTCGCCGACGAGCTGGCACTTCTCACCAAGGCGCTGCGGCCGCCGCCGGAGAAGTTCCACGGCCTGCAGGACCAGGAGACGCGGTATCGCAAGCCCTACCTGGCCCTGCTCAGCAGCGTCTCCGCGCGGCGTCACTTCACGGCCCGGGCGCGACTGATCCGGTCGGTTCGGGCAACCCTCGACGAGAGGGGCTTCCTGGAGGTGGAGACGCCGATCCTCCAGCCCATCGCCGGCGGCGCCGCCGCCATCCCCTTCGTGACCCATTGGAATGCGCTCCATACCGATGTCTACCTGCGCATCGCCATAGAGCTCCATCTCAAGCGTCTCCTGGTCGGTGGCTATGCCCGCGTATACGAGCTCGGCCGCGTGTTCCGCAACGAGGGCCTATCGCCCCGCCACAATCCTGAGTTCACCATGTTGGAGGCCTACCAGGCATATGCCGACTACGGTGCGATGCGGGAGCTGTGTGAGGCGATCATCGTGGCGGCGGCCCTGGCCCTGGGACCAGAGGGCGCGGTCACAGTTCAGGATGACCCCCTGGTGCGCATCATTGACGGGCGGGAGATCAGCCTGCGGGCGCCCTTCCGAACCGCCCGCATGGTTGACCTCGTCGCCGAGCGTTGTCACTTCGATCCCGTCGCCGCCTGGGACGAGGGCCGGCTGGCCACCGAGGCCGAGCGCCTCGGGGTGGCCACGCCCAACGGGGCCGGGCCGGGGGCCATCCTTCTCGAGATCTATGAGCAGAGGGTCGAGGACGACCTCTGGGATCCCACCTTCGTCCTCGACTACCCGGCCGAGGTCACCCCCCTCGCACGGCGCCGCCACGACGATCCCCGGTTTGTCGAGCGTTTCGAGTTGATCGCGGCCGGACGGGAGCTCGCCAACGCCTTCAGCGAGCTCAACGATCCGCTCGACCAGCGGAGCCGTTTCGAGGAACAGGCGGCGCTCCGGGGTGCAGGCGACGCCGAGGCCCACCCCGTGGACGAGGACTTCCTCGAGGCGCTGGAGGTGGGCATGCCCCCTGCCGGTGGCCTGGGCGTCGGCATCGACCGTCTGGTCATGCTGCTCACCGGGGCGCCGGCGATTCGCGACGTCCTTCTCTTTCCGACCATGAGACCGCGTCCTCCACGACCGGGACAGGCCTGATGCTCGCGTTGCAGCTGATCCGGGAGGATCCGGAAGCCGTGAGGGAGGGAGTCCGTCTCAAGGGCGACACGGCTCCCATCGACGAGATCCTTGCTCTCGACCGTGAGGCGCGGCGGCTTCGCGGCGAGGTTGAGGTGGCCCGGGCCGATCAGCGCCTTGCGTCGGAGAGCATCAGGGGAAAGCCCACCGACGAGCAGCGGGGCACGCTCATGGACCGCAAACGGCGAATCCAGGAGGGCGAGGCTCAGCTCTCGCATCTCGAGCGCCGGATCAACGAACTTCTGCTCCAGGTGCCCAACCTGCCTCATGAGAGCGTTCCCGAGGGAGTTGACGAGACCGGCAACGTCACCATCCGGGAGTGGGGCGAGCCGGTGAGGTTCGACTTCGCCGCCCTGCCCCACCACGAGCTGGGAGAGCGCCTCGGCATCTTCGACTTCGATCGCGCGGCCAAGATCAGCGGCTCCCGGTTTGCCGTGCTTCGCGGCCAGGGGGCACGGCTGCAGCGCGCCCTGACCACCTTCATGCTCGACGTAGCCGCCGAGCACGGATACACCGAGATCGCCCCCCCCTACCTCGTCCGCCGCGAGGCGATGGTGGCGACCGGCAACCTGCCCAAGTTCGAGGATGAGGCCTTCCATGCCGACGACGGGCTCTTTCTCATCCCCACAGCCGAGGTTCCCGTCACCAACCTCTACCGGGAGGAGATCCTCGATGCAGCCCAGCTGCCGATCGCCCACGTCGCCCTCACGCCGTGCTTCCGGCGCGAGGCGGGGGCGGCGGGAAGCGAGACGCGCGGGTACATACGTCTCCACCAGTTCGAGAAGGTGGAGCTGGTGCGATTCGTCACTCCGGAGACCTCCCTGGACGCGCTGGAGTTGCTCACCGGCCACGCGGAGGAGGTGCTCCGGAGGCTGGGCATCGCCTATCGCGTGCTGCTCATGTGCACGGGCGACATGGGGTTCGCCCAGTGGAAGAAGTACGACCTGGAGGCATGGGCACCGGGTTTGAACCGCTGGCTGGAGGTCTCCTCCTGCAGCGTCTTCGGTGACTTCCAGGCAAGGCGAGGCGGGATCCGCTATCGGCCCGCGCCCGGGGAGAGGCCGCGCTTCGTGCACACCCTCAACGGCAGCGCTCTGGGTGTTCCCCGTACCTTCGACGCCCTGCTCGAAACCCACCAGACCGCGACCGGTGAGGTGATCATCCCCGACGTGCTCCGGCCCCACCTGGGCGGGCTGGAGAGGCTGGTAGCGCTGAGCGACTGACCGTGGGTGCGGTCGCGCAGGTACTGCCTCGGTATGATGCCCGCCTGCGCGGGCCGCTCCCGGCCGGTGGTACGTGAGGGAGATAGACATGGCGACGGACTACCCGCAGGTCTCAGGATCCGGGCCGGGGCCCGGCTTCCGGCCCGTCGTGCCGCGCGCTCCCGATGGTGGTGCCCGGTCTTCGGCGCCACCCCGGCGCCGCCTCCTGACCCTGGCCGCGTCGGCGGCGGTGTTCATCGTTGTCGCCGGTGGGCTCAGTGCCGCCCTTGTGGTGTTTCTCAAATCACGAGGCACCGGGGACGTGCTCGCCAAGCTGGCGCCCAACAACACCGCCTTCTACCTGAGCGTCTATCTCGACCCCCCGGCAGGGCAGAAGAGCAACTTCAACAATCTCCTGCACCGGTTCCCCGACGTCCGTGACGACCAGCAGAGGGACAAGAAGGTCAACGACACCATCGACGCGGCACTTCGTCCGTCGCATCTCAGCCACAACGATGTCAAAGCGTGGCTGGGGTCACAGCTGTCGGTGATCGCTCCCGACGACATCGTCGGCCTTGCCGGCGACGCGGGGTTGGGCCGGTCCACCGCCCTCGAGACGGGGCAACGGAGCAGCTCGGGCGAGATTCCCTTGGCTGTCCTCATCTCCTCGACCGACGACCGCAAGGCGCAGGCGACGATGGACGGATTCCGAAACGGTGCCGACGGCAGGAACTTCACCTGGACGGACGAGAATCGCGACGGCGTGCCCATCGCCAGAGGTGCACCCCGGGCGGGCGGTGAAGGCGGCCGGGACGGGACTCCCCTGGTATACGCGATCGTCAACCACACTGCGGTCGTCTCGGCCTCGGCCGGTCTGACTCACGACATCATCGATACCGCCCATGGCAAGAAGGCGGCCCTCGACGGCGTGGACCGCTTCAAGAAGGCCGTGGCGGCTTTACCCAACGACCACCTGGCCCTGGCCTACGTCGACATGCAGGCCACCGCCTCCCAGGTGCGTGGACAGCTCGGTCCCGGGTCGGGAGTGGGCACGGGAACAGGCACCGGCACGAGCACGGGGAGCCCGGCCCCCCGGCCGGCGGGAGTGGACGCCCTTCAGGGACTGGCGCTCTCGCTGAGCGCCCAAGGCAACGGTTTTGCGGTTGACGGCACATTCGACTTCGATCCGGCCAAGCTCACCGCGGAGCAGCGGAGACTGCTCGACACCAAGCCTGCCGGCAACGGTCTCCTGTCCCTCGTACCCGCGCGAGCCTATGGCTTCCTGGCCCTGACGGGGCTCAAACAGGCGGCCAACTCGGCGGTGAAGTCGTTCGGGGACATCGACCCCGACATCCAGCGCGGCCTCGACCAGTACGGTGTGACCGGACCAGAGGGCATCCTGGAGCACCTCACAGGCGACGGGGCGGTCGAGGCGGAGCCGCGCGCAGGCGCGTCCACTCCAGGCGGTGCCCTGCTGCTGGGCACCAACGATGACGCCGCCATGACCCGCTTCCTGGGAAAGGTGGCCGATCTCGCCGCCGCGGGCACCGGTTCGGAGCCGGTGTCGCCGTCTCCACCTCAGGTCAGCCCGGGTGGAGCGGCGCCGCCCGGCGCTCCAGCCCCGCTGC
>JBHELP010000221.1:0-2615 GCA_046263035.1 Candidatus Dormibacteria bacterium
GGTCATCGTCGCCGCTGAGAAAGACCACCGCGTCCACGAACGAGAAGCTCTGATCCCTGTACATCGCCAGCAGAGCTGCAGCTCGTGAGTACGCGTCGGGCGGGCTGGACAGGCGTTGGAAGACATCGGGGTTCTCGTCGACAAGCCGGAACACCGCCAGCGCAGCGCCGGCGTCGCGTCGCGCGCTCACCCTTCGGTCGTAGCGCATCTTCGTGAAGGTCTCTCCCACCACGACCTCGGGCACGAGCAGCGGACGGCGCCGCTCCCGCGCGCCGATGAGCTCCGCGACCGCCCAGCTGTGATGCTGGTCACCCCGGTTCAGAGCCGCGATCAGCAGGCCGCTGTCGACCAGTGTGTTCAGAGCCGGTACACGGTCTCGTCGACCGTCGCCGAGAGATCTGCCGGCCCCTCGATGACACCGAGGTAGCGGAGCAGAGGATCACCGCCGGCCGATTCTGCCGCCATGCCGAGGCACACGAGGTGGGCGATGAGGCCGCTTTGTGTGGCTCCGCGTTCGGTCGCCAGCTTCCGTAGCTCGGCGTCCAACCGCTCCGGGATGACGATGTTCTTCCGGATGAGTGTGGGCATGTGACTGGATCGTACACACTCTCCTGTAACAGACGCACATTTCGTGGCGGGATGAGGACCCGTCCCGATGGTCCGCGTCCCAGGCCGATCTGCCACCATTCCGGCCCATGGAGCCGATCACGCCTCCTCCGGGCATCGCCGAGGCTTACGCCACCGCCTCATCGCAGCTCTCCGACCAGCTTGGTCAGGTCTACGAGCAGAAGCTCGGGCTCTGACCTCAGCGTGGCAGCCGGGCGTGGGCCGGTCCCACCCAGAGCAGGCGATGGATGTGCAGGGTCGTGGCCCCCGCGGTCGCCAGGTCCCGGTTCATCGATCGCCGGAGTTGCGCCCCCACCTGCTGGGTCACCCCCTTTATCAGCGCCACGCCCGCTGCACCCATGACCGCGAACGAGCCGATCGCCACACCAGCCGCGCTCTTCCCCGTGCCGCCGCCCAGGAGGACAGCTGCCAGAGCCACGACGGCGATGCCCGCGCCCAGTGTGAGCAGCTCCCAGAAGAAGGCATGGATCACAGGGAAGATCCGGCTGACCCCGGCCACCCCCTTACGCGGTGGAAGCAGGTTCAGCGGGTCGGTGTCCGTGGCCAGGAGGTCGCGCCACACCAGGACCTGCTTCATCAGTAGGCAGCGCTCCTCCCTCGACGGCCGCGTCGGGGAGTGGGACACGTAGTCCACCCACATCGCCAGCGATCCCTTGATGGCATCGGCGGTGTACGGCCGCATCGAGAACGAGATGCGATCCACGAGCAGGCAGAGGCTGTCATGGCGGTCCCCGATCAGGAAGGAGAGGCTGCTGATGTCACCCGCCGGAGCCTCCGGGTCCAGCGCCCAGAACGTTTCTGCCAAACCCCGGCCCAACTGGTACCCGCTGGCGCGCCCAAAGAGACCGCCGGCGAGCGTGTCCTGGATGTGCGTGTCCCAGAGGCGGAAGACGTCGGTGATGCGGTCCCAGCACGCACTCTCCTCATCACCGCTGCCATGGATCCGGTGCATCTCGTGGCTGAGTCGCGAGATGTATGCCGCCGGCCCTTCGCCGTCCAGAGGCGCGGGGACAGCCGATTCGCCGTAGGCCGGCAGCGTCATGCCGGCCACGCCGCAGCGTTCGGCCTGGGCTGCCATCACCTTCCTCGCCTCGATGTGCTGCTCGTCCGGTGTGCGCTCGGGTGCCAGGGGCAGCGCTCGGTCGTGCCGGACGGGAAGGTCGCGCCGCTGCAGGATCTCGTCTGACCCCAGGCGCAGGCGCCCCCGAACCTCCGCCACCGCCCACCCCAGCCGCAGGGCGGCCCGGATGTCGCCGTACTTGTCCGGTGGCGTGAGGACGGTTACGGAGACGTCGGTCACCTCGAGAACTCCTGCGTTGGTGCCCTGATATTCTTGGCTCCCTCAGGCCCCCAGCACGTCGCGAATGGCGCTGATCGAGGGGCTGAAGAAGTATCCTCCGCCGGTCGGGATGACGAAGTCCGAGGTGGTGTGCACCTCGCCGAGGTGCAACCCGGACGGGTCGATGCGCGGCACCACGCACCTGCGCTCGCGGGATTGCCCGGGCTGACCGTTCTGGCCGACCACCATGTCGTGGCCACCCGGCATTCCGGGATTCGTGGAGTCGCCCATCCACTCGGAGGTCAGAAACTCGAATTGGTCGCTGATCGACGTCTGGTAGGACACGAAGAGAAGACCGCGGTTCCCTGCCACGGGATCCGGTGCACCGCCGCCACCTAGCAGCGGCCCGAATGGCAGGCCGCGGCGGAGGATGCGCCGGCTGAAGGTGGCGCGGCGGCCGCCGCGATCGTTCACGGCATCCCGGTTGTTGACCTTGCGTATGTGTGATCCCACCGGGCAGAGGATCCCCAGAGGATCTGCTTGCGCCGGGGGGTTGTCGTCCTTTCCCTCCGTCAGGGGAAGGGTCACCGAGTGCGCGCCGAACCCGAAGTGATCGTTGGCGTCCCGATTGGCGCCCATGGCAAGGTCGTCGAGCAGGGGAGTGCGGGCCATGGGCGCGCCTCCGGGCCAGCGGCCCACGAGCATGGAC
>JBHELP010000222.1:0-2848 GCA_046263035.1 Candidatus Dormibacteria bacterium
CTTCCGGACCACGTCTCCGATCTGCTCGCCAAATGGAACGTCCCCGCCAGCGGCCTCGAACTGGAGATCACGGAGACCACCCTGATGGAAGACCCGGTGCGCGCCAGCACCGTGATTGCTCGCCTGAGTGCACTCGGGCTCCGCCTATCGATCGACGACTTTGGGACCGGGTACTCATCGCTCGTCTTCCTCAAAGAGCTGCCGGTGCAGGAGATCAAGATCGACAAGTCCTTCGTTCTCAACATGCTTGCCGACAAGGGTGACGGCGCCATCGTCCGCTCCATCATCGACCTGGCCAAGAACCTTGGCCTCGACGTGGTGGCGGAAGGGGTCGAGACCGAGGGGATCATGCAGGAGCTGACCCGAAACGGTTGCACCACGGCCCAGGGCTTCTTCATTAGCAGGCCGGTCACCGCCGACCGCCTCGCCGCCTGGCTGGTCGACTCGTCCTACGCGAACCAGAAGGCCGCCTAACCCTCCCGCCTATCGGAAGGCTCTCCCTCCCCGTTTGTGAACACTCTCCCTCCCCCTTTGTGGGGAGGGTTGGGGAAGGGCTATCAGAAGACTCTCCCTCCCCCTTGTGGGGAGGGTTGGGGAGGGGGTAACGACTTCACCCGTCCTCTGGCTTGGCGGCGTCTGGATGAGTGAACGGCCCACATGACCGTGAACTCACCGGATTCATAGGAGGAAAGAAATCATGCGCCGCCAACTGCTCCTCGCCTTCGCCGCCGCCAGCGGAGCCGCCAGCCTTACGGGAATCATTACGGCCTCCGCCGACAGCGCCTTCAGCTGCGCCGCCCAGTCGGGTGGCGTGGCGGGTGCGCCCGGGACCGTCTCTGCCATCCGCGTCGCCCACCACGACGGATATGACCGTCTCGTCTTAGAGTTCGCCGCCTCCGCGTCGGGAGCCGTCCCGGCCTATCAGCTGACCCCGCAGTCCTCCTCGACATTCACGCGTGACGCCAGCGGCCAACAGGTCAAGTTGCAGGGATCGGCCGGCATCAAGGCCGTCTTCCGCAATACAACCGTCGGCAGCGGCGTCCCGAGCGACATCAAGGCCGGCCTTCCGGCAATCCGGGAAGTCATGAATATCGGTGACTTCGAGCGCGTCACCAGCTACGGTGTCGGGCTGTCCAGCACCGCCTGCTTCCGGGTTTCTGAACTGAGCGGGCCCAGCCGGTTGGTGATCGACGTCCAGACAGCGCCCGATGCGGTGCAATCGACTGCTCCGGTGAGCGCGACGGCCGCTCCGACGGCCGCACCCACAACGGAGACCTCGGACACCACTCCCTCCGACCTGGCTACGACCGGACACCCGCAGGCACCGGCTGAGCCCGCAGGCCTACCGCTCGCCCAGATCGCGCTCGGACTGCTCGTCCTCACCGGCGGCCTGGCCCTCGCCGGCCTCCGCCTGATCGCCCGAAAGTAGCTGATATCCGGCTCCGGAGCCTCCCTCCCCCTGGCTCCGGAGCCATTTTCACCCCACTTCACCCGTTCACGGCACCCGCGGCGTCTATACGATGGGCATGCTCATGGATCCCGTCCTCGGCCGCACCATCGAGCGCTGGCGCGATGGAGATCGTGACGCCTTCCAGGAGGTGGTCGACCGCTACGGCCTGCAGGTGCTGCGGACGGCACGATTGATTCTTCGCGACGAGGCGCTGGCGGAGGACGCGACCCAGGAGACGTTCCTGAAAGCGTGGCGGCAGATCGGCAGCCTTCGCGACGAGGAGCCGGGCCCGTGGCTCAACCGGATCGCGACTAACGAGGCGATCTCCACCTACCGGCGGCGACATCGGTTCCAGGCGCTGACAGAGCGATTCGGTCGGTTCGGCGGCAGCAAGCGTGAGGTGTCGACAGAAGCCCGCATGGACCTCACCCGGGCGCTCGATCAGCTCAAACCGGAACAGCGAGCGGCAGTCGTCCTGCATTACTACCAGGACCTGAGCGTGGAAGATGCGGCAAAGGCGCTCAACGTCCCGGTCGACACGTTGAAGTCGCGATTGAAAACGGCGCTGCGCCGGTTACGCGAGCTAACCGGCACAGAGGAGGAAATCGGATGAGCGACAACTTCGAGCGTGAGCTGCGGGAGCACCTCCATAAGGAGGCGGCTCAGACTCCGCAGTTTCCACGCGGCCTGCGCCGGCGCATCACGGAAGGCGTCGCTCCCCGGGCTCGCACCCAGGTGGCGCCACAGCTCGCACTCGCCGGTGCGCTCGTCCTGGTGGCGGTTGTCGCTTTGGGGCTGCGCAACTCGACCGTGGTCATCAAAACGGTCCAGAGCGCGATCCAGGTTGTCCTTCCGAGTCCCAGCCCAAGCCCCACGCCGAGCCTGCCAGCCTTCAGCTGCACGCCCGTATCCGGCGGCAGCGCTGGAACGTCCGCGGCGCTGACCGCGATTCGGCCAGGTGGCCATAGCGGCTACGACCGCATCGTCTTCGATTTCACGGGATCGATCCCGTCCTACGATATTGTCGGCCAGGAATCATCGACCTTTCTCAAGGACGCGAGTGGTCAACCCGTGACGCTTGATGGCACGGCAGGGGTGAAAGTGATCCTCCGGTCGACAGACGCAGCCAGCACAGCGAAGGACAGCCAGCCTGGTCTGACGGCAGTTCGCCAGGTCGCCCAGGTTGGCAACTTCGAGCACCAGCTCACCTATGGCATCGGCCTCGCGTCGTCCACCTGCTTCCGGGTGATTGAGTTAACCAACCCGGCGCGGCTGGTGATCGACTTCGATACGTCGCACCCGGCCGCCACCCCTTCTCTGGCGCCGACACCCGCCCCAACCTCACCGCCTTCGCCCGCACCAAGCGCTCTGACACCCTTTACCTGCACCGACCTGAGC
>JBHELP010000223.1:0-10016 GCA_046263035.1 Candidatus Dormibacteria bacterium
GGGGTGGTCCCTCTCTCGGGGGTGGTCCCTCTCTCGGGGGCGGTTCCTCTCTCGCCTCTCTACAGTTGGCTCAGAGGTGGGCGAGTTGCCAACGTACGCGAGCGGCGGTCGACGTGGTGCCGGCCCCCGCCTCAACAAGTCGGCGGTGCTCCTCGAGGAGCCTGGTCCTGCGCACCTTGCGCCGCAGAAGGTGCTCCTGGATCGTGTACAGCCGGTCCATGAGCCGGGTGATGCCAATTCCAGTGGGTAGCTCCTGACGAAATTCGGCCGGCACCGCGGCGGTGACCCGGGCGAGGGGCCAGAAGAAGGAGTCCGGCACCCGTTTGCGACCTGCCAGGAGCAGCTCCTCCAGATCGTTGAGCGTCGCGTCGATGAGCCGGATGGCACGACGATCGCGATCGCGCAGCCGGCGCTCGGCGCGCTGGCGCAGGAGGGTGTCGACGATGTCGGTACGAGTGGCCCCGTGACTCACAATCACACTATATGCTACGCACACATAGCTTGTCGCGCAAGCTAGGTGCGGGCCGTCACCGGCGCGTCAAGAAAGCGTGTCAGAATCAGTAGTTGGCGCCGTACGTACGCCTGGGTCCACCCGTGGCCGGCATCGTCGACAAGGGCCAGCTCCACCAGTGGAAGGCCGGCGACGACCCTGGCTAGTGCGTCTGCATCCGCTATGCGGTCATTCCGAGCCGCAATGACGAGTGTCGGTTCCCGGCGCTCCCGCAGGGCGGCCACGTCGTCGCGGGCGAGGCCGTCCCTAAGCCACTCCCTCGCCGCCCGGGGATGGGCCCGGCACTGATTCTCGAAATTGATGCGGGCCGCGCGTGGATCGACGTCATCACCCTCCACCATCAGCCGCTTGTACAGATCGCTCACGGTCCGCCGCCGGCTCAGCCAGGTTATGGTGCGGAAGATCCCCGGCGCCGTCATCATCGCGGCCTGAACATGGAATCGCCGCCGTACCAGCCCTGGGGCGAGCAGCGGTGTGTGCAGTATCAGCCGTCTCACCGCCCCGGGACGCCGGCGGAGAAGGCTCTGCGCCACCGAGGCCCCCAGACACAGACCGCCGACGTCGAACTCCACGGCACCGACGGCGTCGGCCACCGCCGCCACCGCCCCTGCCAGTGCATCCGATGTGTGCCGCCCCATCAGGGGTTCCGAGGCGCCGAAGCCGGGAAGGTCGGGCACTATCAGGGTCCTGACGGCGGCCAGTTCCCCAAACCAGGTCTCGAAGTTCTCGGCGGACCCGAGAAAACCATGGCAGAGGAGCAGGGCCGGTCCTGAACCACCGGTGAGGAATCGAAGCCGCCTGCCCCGGTGGGTGGTGAACCGCTCCTCCACTACCTCCTCATCCACTGGATGAGGGCCACTGCGGCGCCGGCGAAAATCACGTACTCCGCCATGTGGGCGACCCGCCGGGGTCTGACGACGTAGCTCCCGCACAATCCGCGCAGGGAATACCACAGGACGAGAAGAAGAGCCGGCGCCCGCACGTTGCCACTCGCTCCAACCGTGTCCACAAGTGCCGAAGCCGCTGCCACGATCCAGGCCACCACCATCGCGGTGGCCAGGGCGACCCACTCGTGCATCCCCTCCGTCCGCAGACTGTCGAAGGTCACCAGGGTGACGCACACCAGAACGAGGGCACCTCGCGACCACCATTGCAGCATTGGCGTGACCCCAACGAGCATCACCGGTAGCAGGGCCGCCACGCCCGCCGCGTCCCGCACCAGGCGTCCTGCGGTCCCCTCCCGTCCCGCCGCCCGAAGGCCGGCAAGATGGGGGACGCCACCAATGATCAGGGAGGCCCCAACGGCCGAGCCCAGACGAACGTGCCAGCCAATGCTGGCCGCCAGCACGCACTGGAATGCGGCGAGAGCCGCGATGGGAAGAGCGGACCCCTCGATACCCGGCCGGACGCCCGGCTCATAGACGAGTCGGTCATAGATGGTGAAGGCCATGACCATGGCCGCCGAGAGCACAGCCATGAAGACAACGCTGGACCTGAGGCCTACGGCCTGAGGCCGGACGAGGACGGCGATGGCACAGAGGGCCACCCCCAGGGCGGTGTGCACCAACGGCAGTGGAACGTCACCGAGCTCGTGGATCTCGTGCGGCAACACGAGTGCGCGGCGGGCCTGCTCGGCAAGGAACGCCGGCCCTCGGGGCTTTCGAAAATCCGTTCGATTATCCAAGATGGTCTGTGGATACTGTGGACAACCGCCCGGGATCAGACATCCTCAGTCGATTGGTGGTCGCTCGATGCGACCGACAGCCTCGCCGGGAGGGCCGTCGGTGGTGCCTGCCCTGCCGTAATCGTCCTCGAGGCGCACCACGTCGTGGATCTCCGGTGACGACACCTCGAAGAGGTCGGTCTCCTCGAGGGCGCGAAAGCGGTGGCGCCGCCCGGGGGCTATGTGAGCGCTTTCTCCCGGTGCCATTCGCCGAATGCGGACCTCGCCGGCATCGTCCTCCAGTTCCAACTCCAGCAGTCCGCGGGTGATGAAGATGGTCTCATCCTTCTCGACGTGATACTGAAGGCTGAGGCTGTGGCCCTCTCGCACATGGATCAGTTTTCCCAGATAGCGTTCGGTGATGGCCCAGCGAAGCTCGTAACCCCATGGTTTCTCCACCCGCCCCTGGCCATTGGCCGAACCCGTCACCCCTTTTCACCATTCACCCCGATATGCCTTTCGAGGTCCGCGATGATCTCCTCCACCCGCCCCGGTGTGGATGACTCACTATAGATGCGCATTAGTGGTTCTGTTCCGCTCATCCTCAGCAATCCCCAGGAGTCGTCCTCAAGATAAAACTTGAATCCGTCGTCAGAGCGGGTGCGTACAACCCTGCTGCCGGCGATCGCCACCGGTGCATTGGCCGTCATCCTTTCATACACATCCTTCTTGCGCTGCGAGTATCCGCCGCGTTCGAAGCGGATGTCGTGCCGGTTGTAGGCATGGGGCCCGACCAGCTCCTCCAACCTGGCCACGATCGCGGACAGCGGCATGGCGTACTCAACGATCATGTCCGCCAGGAAGAGACCGGCCAGGATGCCATCTCGCTCCGGTATGTGTCCCCGGAACGCGTACCCACCGGACTCCTCGCCGCCCAGCAGCGCGTCGACCTCCCTCATCTTCTGGCCGACGAACTTGAATCCCACGGGCAACTCGTGCACCGTGGTGTCGAACAGTTTTCCCAGGGTGTCCACCATCCGCGTCTGCGTCACTGATCGGACGATATCGCCCCGAAGGCCCCGCTTCTCCAGGAGGTACATGGTGTAGAGGGCCATGACCTCGTGCTGGTCAACGTACTGGCCGCGCTCATCGATGACGCCTACGCGATCTGCGTCGCCATCGTTGGCGATGGCCAGATCGTGACTGCCGCCTCGCATGACCTCGAGGGCCTCGGTCAGATAGACGTCGATGGGCTCCGGGTGCATACCACCGAAGCTGGGATTGCGATCCCCGTGCAACTCGTGCACGGTCGTGGTGCCTCCATCGAGAACCGTCGCGAGAATGCCCTGGCCCGCTCCGTACATCGCCTCGTGAAGGACACGGAGACCGCTGTCCCGCAACCGTGGAAGGTCGACAAGGCGGTCCAACTGCCGCAGGTAGCTGGGCATGGCGTCCACCAGCTCAGCACGTCCGCTGTCGAGGGCCTCATCAAAGGACATCATTGCCGGGCCCTCGACCAGAGCCCGCGCGGCGAGGACCTCGAGCTCGGCGACGATCTCCGGCGACGCGGAGCCGCCGAAATCGGGCTTGTACTTGATGCCGTTGAACTCCATGGGGTTGTGGCTGGCCGTGATGGCGATCCCTGCGGCGGCGGCACGGTCCACGACGGTCCAGGAAACCACGGGTGTGGGGACGACCCGGTTGATGAGGATCACAGAGCAGCCGTTGGCGGCCAGGACCCCGGCGAACTCCCGGGCGAACAACTCTGCGCAGTAGCGGCTGTCGTGGCCGATCACGATGGGACGTGCGTCACCGGCCCGATACCAGGCGACCGCCTGTGCCACGGCACGCACGTTCTCATAGGTGAAATCGTCCCCGACGACGGCACGCCAACCGTCAGTTCCGAACGTGATCGGCATGGAGCTCATGGCCGGGTCATTCTATGTTGTCCCGCCGGCCTCATTGGAGATCGGGCCGGCCCAGATCACCAAGGTGACAGGCAAGATCCCTCACGCTCTGGGCTTGGCCGGCGGGCACGACAAGGACCGCGTCACCCGTGTCGACGACGATCAGCCCCTCGCCGCCAACCACGGCGATGAGACGGCCGCCATTGCCGGCCACAAGGCAGTTCCGCGATTGCAGGGTCACCGCGTCCCCCTCGACCACATTGCCCATGGCGTCGCCCTCCCCTGATCCGAGCCTTGCCTCGTGGATGTCGGGCCATGAGCCGAGATCCGACCAGGGGAAGGCCGCCTGGACGACGGTGAGGCGGTCCGTTCTCTCCATGACCAGTGGCTCCACCGCGATGGGTGTGAGAGAGGAATAGCGAACGCGAGCGCCATCTTCGTCGCCACCGGCCCGGGCCGACACCACTCCCTCGACGGCGGCGGCCAGCTGCGGGTCGGCCCGGGAGAGCTCCCTGTGGAACCGAGCTGCGGGCCAGGCGAAGAGGCCCAGGTTCCAGAGGTGACGATTGTCGCCCACGTATCGCTGAGCGACCTCGCGCGCCGGCTTCTCGACAAACCCGAGGACCTCGTTGGCGGTGAGCTCAGCGGCCTGTTTGTGAAGGTCCTCCGGCCACCGCTCGGAACCGGGAGGCGCGGCCCACCGCGTCTCCTCCACTTCGGGCCCCAGTTCGATGTAACCGAAGCCCGTGGCTGCATGGGTGGGTCGTATACCCACGGTGGCCAGGCCGTTCGTTGCCAGGGCCCAGCCCGCCGCCGCGACGACGGCCGCACGATAGGCGTCGTCGTCACCGACGTGATGGTCCGCATGAACCGAGCAGATCACCGCCTCCGGATCCGTGCGGGCTATCCAGGTTGTGGCAAGCCCGAGGGCGGGTCCGGTACCGCGCGCGATGGGCTCGGCGATGATGGCCACTCCCTCCACAGATTCAAGCGCCGCCGAGCAGGCCGGCACCTGATCAGCGGTGGTGACGACGTGAACGCTGTCGGCCAGACCGAGCACCCGCTCCACCGTTGCCCGAAGCAGGGTGGTGCCGTCAGGGCCGATGGGAAGAAGATGCTTGGGAAGGGAGAGCCGGCTGAGCGGCCAGAGCCTGGTGCCGCTGCCACCGGCGAGGACCAGGATGTGAAACGGCACGCGGGGCGCTAGTGGACGGCGGCGGCGGCGAGTGGCTCGACACCCGCGTCGCGGGCAAGTGCGGCGGCACGGTCGGTTCGCTCCCAGGGCAGGTCGAGATCGCTGCGGCCGAAGTGGCCGAAGGCGGCGACCTGCCGGTAAATCGGCCGGCGGAGGTCGAGGCTGCTGATGATTCCAGTCGGCGAGAGGTCGAAGTACTCATCTACGAGGGAGTCGATCTGCGCCTTGTCAACCCTCTCGGTACCAAAGGTCTCGATGCGAACGGATAGCGGCCTGGACACACCGATCGCGTAGGCGAGCTGCATCTCGCAACGCGCCGCCAGACCGGCGGCAACGACGTTCTTGGCCACCCAGCGGGCGCCGTAGGCGGCGCTTCTATCCACCTTGGTGGGATCCTTGCCGCTGAAGGCCCCACCACCGTGGCGGGCATAGCCCCCGTAGGTGTCGACAATGATCTTCCTCCCGGTCAAGCCGGCGTCCCCCTGGGGACCTCCCACGGCGAAGCGCCCGGTGGGATTGACATAGCGCCTCGTCCGCGAATCCAGCCATTCGGAGGGAATCACCTGATCGACGACGTGATCCTGGATGTCGGCATAGACCTGCTCCGTCGAGACTTCGTCCGAGTGCTGGACGCTCACCAGCACCGCCTCCACCCGACGGGGCCGTCCCTGATCGTCGTATTCGATGGTCACCTGGGACTTGCCGTCGGGGCGTGCCCACGGCAGGGTGCCATCACGCCGTCGCCGGCTGACCGTGCGGACCAGCTGGTGGGCGAGTTGGATCGGCGCGGGCATGAGCTCGACGGTCTCGTCGCAGGCGAAGCCGAACATCATGCCCTGGTCCCCCGCGCCGCCGGTGTCGACACCCTGGGCGATATCGGGCGACTGGCGGTCTATGCAGACGTGGACGCCGCAGGTGCGGTGGTCGAACCCATACCGGACGTCGGTGTACCCGGTCTCCTCTATGGTCCGCCGCACGATGGTGGGGATGTCGAGATGAGAGCTGGTGCTGATCTCGCCAAAGATGAAAGCCGTTCCCGTGGTAACGGCGGTCTCGCAGGCGACCCGGCCGACCGGGTCCTCCAGAAGCACCGAGTCCAGTACGGCGTCGCTGATCTGATCGGCCAGCTTGTCCGGATGCCCCTCCGTCACAGATTCGGACGTGAAGAGATGTCGCTGACCGGGACCCACGATCGCAGGATGCTAGCAGGGGACCGATGAAGGGTGTACTGTACTCTCCTACGTTAACCCAGCCAGGCGCCGATCAACGCGCCGGACGGAGGACTTTTTGCGCGTGTCGGTCGACCAAACCCTTCGCTGCCGTGAATGCGGCGTCGACTTCATCTGGACAGAGGGAGAGCAGGAGTTCTACGCATCCCGAGGTCTTACCAATCCTCCCTCACGGTGCCCGAGTTGCCGCGCAGCGCGGCGCGCCTCCGGCGCCGGTGGCGGCGGGGGAGCAGCAGGCGGCGGAGCCTTCGGCGCCCGGTCCAGCGCCCCCCGGCAGATGTTCGAGGTGCCCTGCGCAGGCTGCGGCCAGACCGCCCGCGTACCCTTCCAGCCCCGTGGTGACAAGCCCGTCTACTGCAGTGACTGCTTCCGGGCTCCTGCCCGTTGATGTCGGAGACCCAGGAGAACGTCATAACCGTCGGCTCCAAGGTGACCTTCCCGTACGGCGGCAGTCGGCGTACGGGGACGGTGACCAATGTGTCCGAGCTGCCTGACGGCTCCGGCGGGACAGCGACCGCGTACCTCATAGATGTGGGCTCCCGCAAGGTATTCGTGCAGGGAGCCGGGATCACGCTGGCGTCCGCCGCGACCAATGTGCCGTTTGACGCGGTGGCCGAGGGGGTCGCCTACGGGCGGAAGCGGCCCAGAAACCCCCGCCGACGGTAATCTGATCCGCCGGCATCGGCCGACTTGGGGCGCATGTGCCGCCGCGCGAGGAGCGCGATGACGAGTATGACCACGCCCAGGCCCGCGTAGCCGCTGCGGGTGAGAATACTGCCGGCGAGATCTAGGTTGTCACCGATCAGGACACCCAACAGGACCACCGCGCCCACCCACATGATGGCCCCCAGTCCATTGGCAAGAACGAATTGGGGCCACGGCATGCGGTGCATACCTGCGAGCGGCCCCGCGAATATGCGCAGGAGCGCGACGAAGCGACCCAGGAAGACCGCCAGCCAGCCATAACGGCTGAAGAACCTGTCGGCTAGGGCGATGCGTTCGGGGGTGTAGACCGGGCGCACCAGGCGTGCGGACAAGAACCGCTCACCCCACCGCCTGCCCACGAGGTAGCCGGCGTTGTCGCCGAGCACCGCCCCCACCCAGCCGGCCACGCCAACCCACAGGGGGAAGAGATGCCCGCGGGCGCCAAGCACGGCGCCAACCAGCAGCGCGGTCTCGCCGGGTACCGGCACCCCCATGGATTCGACGCCCACGGCCACCAGCACCACGACGTAGCCGTAGCGGGTGGCGAGGTCCAGGAGGAGCTGCTGCAAAGCTCCGCTCAGTTCGCAGGCCCTACAGGGCCATCCTCTCCAAGCGCGCGATCCGCTCCTCGAGCGGGGGATGAGTTGAGAACAGCGCGGACAGTGAAGCCCGGCCGCGCCCGAATGGGTTGACGATGTACAGCGGTGCCAGAGCGGGCGCCACCTGAAGGGGAACCTGTTGCGTTCGGGCCTCCAGCTTACGGAGCGCGCTGGCAAGGGCGAGGGGGTCGTGCGAGATGTGAGCACCATGGCGGTCTGCCTCAAACTCGCGCGCCCGGCTGATGGCCAGCTGAATTATCGCCGCGGCCGGCGCGGCCAGGAAGGCGACGAGGAGGGTGACCAGGATGGAGCCACCGTCTCCCTCTTCGTCATTGCCGCCCAGGCCTCCGAAGATGAGCGCGAATTGGGCCATCTGAGCCAGGAAGCTGATACCCAGCGCCAGGGTTGCGGCCACGGAGGAGGTGAGGATGTCCCGGTTGCGCACGTGACTGAGCTCGTGGGAGAGCACCCCGCGAAGCTCGCGCTCGGTGCAGAGGCTGAGGATCCCCGTGGTGCAGCACACCGCGGCGTGGCTGGGGTTGCGGCCAGTGGCAAAGGCGTTCGGCGAGGGGTCGTCGGCGATGTAGACACGCGGCTTGGGCATGCCCTCGGCCCGGCAGAGCTCGTCGACGATACGGTGCAGCTCGGGGGCTTCGATGGGGCCCACCTCCTGAGCTCGCGCGGCAGCCACGGCGATGCGGTCGCTCTTCCAGTAGGCGAGGCCATTGATGGCCAGTGCGATGACAGCCGCGATGATAAGGCCGCTGCGATGGCCGATGATCCCCCCCACGAAGAGGAACAGACCGTCCAGGAGGGCGAGTAGAAAGGCCGTCTTGACGTTCTGCCACATGAGACCCGCAGCGTACCCCTAATGAGAAGAGACGGGACTCCCGGTGCCCAGCTGGTGTGGCCGGGTGCGGTCCACCAACCGATGGGGCCACGCCGGCGATGACTACACTGGCCGGACCGCATGCCCCGCTTTCGGCTCGCCGGCTATATCCGTTCCACCTTTGATCCACCAGACCAGCACGCCTTCCGCCTCTGCGGCATGGACGAGGTGGGCCGGGGAGCTTTTGCAGGACCCCTGGTGGCTGCGGCCGTGGTCCTTCCGCGGCGGTTCCGGCACCCACTTCTGCGTGACAGCAAGCAGCTGACGGCACGCCAGAGGGAGACGGCGGCGGCAGCGATCCGTCGCGTCGCCCGCTGGTCCATCGCCGAGATCACCGTTGTCGACATCAACGCCAGGGGACTCGGCTGGGCCAACGTTGAGATCTTCCGGCGCCTGGTCGACCTGCTCGAGGCGGACGGCTACTGCTGCGACGGGCGCCTCCGCATCAACGCATCCCATCCCGTGCACTGCCTCGTTGGAGGCGATGCGCTGGTGCCCGCCGTGTCCGCGGCCTCGATCATCGCCAAGGTCCACCGTGACGCTCTCATGACCCGATTACATGAACGGGCGCCGCAGTACAACTGGGCCCGCAACAAGGGTTATGGCGCACCGGAGCACCGCCATGCGTTGCGTGAGCACGGACCCCATCAGGAGCATCGCAGAGTCTTCGTCGCCAACCTCCTGCAGCTGGATCTTCCGTTGAGCTCCGAGGCCGGCTGAGGACTGCCCGCCGTCGCATCGACAGGATGGTGGCGATGGGGGACACTTCAACCATGAACGACCTGCATCAGGGGGCGGTGAACAGCAGCCTCTTCCGGGCGGCCGCACGACAGGTCGCCGCCGGGGTCACCGTGGCCACCGCTACTGATGGTGAGCGCAGCCACGCCGTAACCGCCACGGCCTTCTGCACGCTGTCGCTCGATCCCCCGCTGGTTCTTCTGGCTCTCGACCGAGCCGGCCAGCTACTCCGACTGGTGCGGAGGGCCGGGCACATCGGCGTCAACGTGCTGCGCCGTGATCAGCAACAGCTGGGTGAGTGGGCCGCAACTCGGGGGCGCCAGCTGGGCAGGACTCTGCCCGATGTCGAGACGGTGCCCGGGGTGACGGGCGCCCCCCTCCTGGCCGGCACCCTCGCCTGGTTCGACTGCGATGTGGAATCAGAGTCCGAACACGGCGACCACGCCCTCGTGGTCGCCCGGGTTGTCAGGGCCTGGGCCGCACCCGAGGGCGATCCACTCATCTACTACCAGGGATCCTATGCGGGCCTGGAGAGGGGGCGCGGTTGACAGTACGCACATATGTTCGGTACCATGAGGTG
>JBHELP010000224.1:0-3435 GCA_046263035.1 Candidatus Dormibacteria bacterium
GCGTCGGTGGCCGGTGCCACCATCATCTCCACGATCCGGGGGTCGAGCATCGAGCCGCCGGTGGCCACCTCGCGCACCGCCCGAGCCAGCTGGTCGCCCTCAGCGACGCGGTCCTTGAGCAGGTAGGCGCAGCCGGCTGCACCCTCCCGGAGCAGTGAGATGGCGTACTCCGGGTCGTCGAACTGAGAGAGGATCACCACGCCGGTTCCCGGGTGCCGCTTGCGCACCTCGTGGGCGGCGTCGATGCCCTCGCGCTGGAATGACGGCGGCATCCGGATGTCGGTCACCACCACCTGGGGCGCGGCGCGCTCCGCCCCGGCCACCAGGCCGTCGTAGTCGGCGGCGGTGCCGATCACCTCGAGGTCGGCCTCGAGCGAGAGGAGCGCCTTGACGCCCTCGCGGACGATCAGATTGTCGTCGGCGAGGAAGACGGAGATGGGCTGGTCGAGCATCGTTGCTGATTTCACGCGAGCCCGGCGGTTGCGTCAATGTGGCGACCACACCGGGCTTGCGGCGCCACCATCACCAATCCCGAGGGCTGGCATCCCTCGCCGGCTCGAGCTGGCCGGCTGGCGCGCTGCCGCCTCCCACCGTAGGCTGTCGCCCAGCACCAGTTCCACGCAAGGAGCCTCCGCCATGCGCATTGAGTCGTCGGTCATCTCCCTCTCCTGGATCCCCTCAGGGGCCGTCGAGGGGATGACCCGCGTGCCTTTCGGAGCGCCGGCTGGCGCCGGGCGATGTGCTGGTCACCCAGGGCGACCCCGGCCACGACCTGTTCCTCCTCCTCGACGGCGTCCTGGCGGTGGATGTGGACGGCGCCGTTGTCGCCGAGGTGGGCCCCGGGGCGGTGCTCAGCGAGCGCTCCCTACTGGAGGGGGGACGCCGCACCGCGACGCTGCGGGGCGTGACCCGATGCCGGCTCACGGTGGTCGATGCGTCGCGTCTCTCCCATGGCCAGCTGACGGAGGTCGCCGCGGGGCACCGGCGCGAGAAGGTGGGGCGCCAGGACAGCGCCGGCCGGTGACGGATGCGGGTTGACCTCTGCGGCGTCCGGGGCTCGACCCCGGCGCCCGGATCCGACTTCGCCCGGTACGGCGGACACACCTCGTGCGTGGCGGTCTCCAGGGACGGGGCCGCGCCGAGCCTGGTGCTCGACGCCGGCACGGGGCTCCGCCGGCTGTCCGCGCTGCTGGGCAGTGCGCCGTTCCGCGGGACGATCCTGCTCGGCCACCTGCATTGGGACCACACCCACGGGCTGCCCTTCTTCTCCGCCGGCGACCATCCCGGGGCGGAGGTGAGCATCCGCCTGCCGGCCCAGGGTGAGGATCCGCGCGCTCTGCTGGACCGCTTCCTCAGCCCGCCCAACTTCCCGATCACCATCGCCGGCCTCCAGGGCGCCTGGAACTGCGCCGGCATCGACGAGGGCCGTCATACCCTCGAGGGTTTCAGCGTACTGGCCCGGGAGATCCCCCACAAGGGCGGACGCACCTTCGGCTACCGCGTCGAGGGCGGCCGGTCGACGATCGCCTATCTCTCCGATCACAGCCCCATCTCGCTCGGCCCCGGCAGTGCGGGCCTGGGACCCTGCCATGAGGCGGCGCGCGAGCTGGCCGCGGGCGCCGACCTGCTCATCCACGACGCGCAGTACACGACCGAGGAGCTGCTCGGCAGTCGAAGGCGCGGCTTCGGCCACTCGGCGATCGACTACGCCATCGAACTGGGGCGCGAGGCCGGCGCCCGACGCGTCCTCCTCTTCCACCATGACTTCAACCGCACCGACGCCGAGCTCGACGCCATCGCTGCCGCCTGCGCCCACCGGGAAGTCCCAGTCGACGTTGCCGTCGAGGGCCTGGTGGTTGAGCTGCCATGAGAACCATCGCGGTTCCGCCCGGCCCCCACCTGGCGGCCGGCACCCAGCAGGCTGCGCGTGAGCGCTACCTTTCGCCAATCGAGGCGGCACCGTTCAGGAGAGAGGCCCACCACCGGTGTTGGAAGCCTGGCCCACGCCCTGAGATACGAACGAGCCGGTTCCAGCGCCCGGGGCCGCGAAGGTCCGGCCATTGATGACAACGGGGTGGGAGGCGGGAGCGTTGGCCCCCAGACCCGGTCCATTGCCACTGCCCGATCCGAGCCCACTCGTGTCACCAAGGCCCGGAACGGTCCCGCCAGGTCCGAAGCTGGATGTGGTACCTGTGCCGGAGCCGGTGGTTGAGGTTGGAGTGGGTGTTGCCGTTGACGAGGCCGGGCTAACGTTGTTCGTGATCTGGGCAGTGCACGTCACGCTGGACCCGCCGCCGTTTGCGGAGCCGTTGCACTGATTGATGGTGACCCGCAGGGCGGCGGCCTCGGTCGAGGGCAGGACGGTGCACTTCACCGCGTTCTGGCCTCCGTAGTTTCCACCCCCGTTAGCGGAGCCGTTGCACTGGGTGATGTCCGCACCGGATGTGTTCGCGGGGTATGGGTCGCAGAGCAGGGTGCTGGTGGCACCGGAACCGACGCACTGATTGACTGTGGCCGGGCTTGTAGTGGTGTTGCCAATGATGTTGTTGGTCACCCGCACGTTGCACTTCAGATCGCTACCGGGATAGTTGGCGGAATTGTTGCACTGGTTGACCGACGTGACGAGATCTGCGTAGCTGGTGGTCGTCGGGCCCGTGGTGACGCAGGGCCCTGTGGGCGGGCTGCAGATCGTGGTGGTCACCGTGACCGTTGAACTTCTGGCCCCGGTGGCCAGGTTCAGGTTGTTGACGATCGAGACATCGCAGGTGATCGTGCTGGCTGTGGTGACATTGTGGATATCGTTGCACTGGGTGAAGGCTATGTCCGCGCTGACATCGAGCCGATTGAACCCGAGCGCGCCCATCGCCAGGATGGCGGCGAGCATGCCGGTCTTCCCCCACCTCAGGGCGCGATAGCGATCTGTGATTGAACTGAGCAGCTGAGGTTGCTTTAGAAGTCGCCTTGCCCGCGCTGGTGCCAAGCGATACCAGATGTGTGAGTGGCGCATACCCTTCTCCCGCTTCCTTCTGCCCACCGCCTCAGCCAGCAATGTACACCATATGAGGACGTCCGTCGGCCAGGTGCCGTCGGACGAGTCGCCCCGTAGCTTCCGTCGTCACGACATCGAACCGTTCCCCAAGGGATGCGGCCACCCGGTTGGATAGAGGTTCCGGCGGCCGGGAGCGATTGGGTGCGGAGCGTCAAGGGCGTGGCCGACTCAGCCGAACCGATAATCGAATGACTCGCAGTTCTCCAGGCGGAATAGCGGAATCGGTTCTGTAGGGCGTCATGCTTCACTCACGATGAAGGCGGCTCGATGGGTAGCCGTGATCGGCTTGGACGAAGGTAGCAGCAAAAATGGGGGCCGAATTCGTTAAGCGAAACCGGGTAGGCCTCTCGAACAGCAAAAGCCCCGCGGAGAGATCCGCGGGGCCG
>JBHELP010000225.1:0-4596 GCA_046263035.1 Candidatus Dormibacteria bacterium
GTCGCCGACCAGCCAGTAGCTGATGGTGCTGTTGCCGTTGTTCCCGGTGCACTGCAGGCCGCTCCAGCAAAAGTCCCCGCATTTGACACTGAAATGCTTGATCTGTGATCCGGGAACGGTGCCGCTGGGCGGACCATACAGCGGGGTGGTCTGATAGGTCGTCAGCTGGAAGGCGGCGGGCAGCACCTTGAGCGCACCCGAGCTGCCCGGCGGGTTGAGCACCGAGCCCACCAGGCCCATGCGGTTGGTCGCCGTGTCATTCACGGCAAAGCCGCTGATGTTGAACACCCGTGAGAAGAATGCCCCCGAGGTGGCGCTGGTGGTGACCCGAATGCCCGTGGCGGTGGCGTTGCCGGCGATGAGCACGGGCCTGGTGGTGCCGTGCGTGCCCACAGCGCCCAGCTGGTTTCCCGAGATGTCGACGTAATACACGCCGACGCCCTTGCCCTCGTTGTCGGGGATGGATGTCGTGGATGCGGGACACTGCCCGGGCACGAGCGACTGGTACGACGCCGACGAGGCGTAAAGCTGTGCGACGCACCACAGCTCACGATCAGTGGCCGTGGACAGCCGGCTGTACCAGTAGCTGGTGGCAGCTCTGGAGGCGGCCTCCGCGGCGTTCTGCTGCACCCGGTTCTGGAAGAAATAGGTGCCGATGTCGGTGACGAGGCCGGTAAGGCCCATCATGCCGATCATCAGCACACCCATGATGGGCAACACCTGTCCACGCTGCAGTCTCTTTCTCATGGCCCCTCTCATTGCGACAGGATGGTGGCAGCCCCGGTGAGGTTCACCCCACTGCCGGCCATCTGGGACAGGCCGGGGGTGACCGGGACGTAGTTGTAGTGAAGGGTCACCGTGACCGGGATTCCGGGTGCGGTGCAGGACGTCCCATCCGACGGGCTCACCGTCACCTGGAGCAGCGTGGGGTCGATGCCCCAACTCTGCTGCTTCATCCACGTGGTGACGCTCGCACCCGTGTAGGCGGTGGGCTGTTGATAGGCGCAGTTGACGCTGGCATAGCGGGCTCCCTGGCGCGCTGCGCTGGCCAGTGAGTTGTTGGTGTAGACGGCGCGGCCGACATCGAAGAAGCCGACACAGAGGGGAACCAGCAGCAGGGATACCAGCCCGAACTCCACCAACCCCTGGCCACCCTGATCAGTGTGCCGACCGCGCCCTCGCATCAGGTCACCCCCTGCTGGGCGTGGGCGATGATGACCGTTCCCGAGATCTTCGAGCTCAGTGCGCCCCCGGTGGCGGGAAAGACGATCCTGACCGCATCAACGCTGGGTGGATTTGAGCCCGGGGACTTGCTGTTGATGTACACGGTGCACACCCCGACGACGTTGATTGTCTGATTGGGCAGCCCGGCGACAAAGGGTACCGTCACCCCGTTGATCTTGATCGACGCCAGGCTTGCCGACTGGACGGCTGCCGCCCCGCGCGTCTGAGACGTATCCGCCACCGCCGTTGTGATGTCGGCGATGTCGGCGCCCAGCGTGCCCGCGCCGACCAGGACGGCCACGGAGGCAACGCTGCTGTGGGCGCTGCCCGTGCAGCCGGCGCCGGTTGCGGTGTCCTGGGCAATCGTGCCATTGATCACATCGGGATCGAAGCCCTTGACCACACCCGAGATGAGGATGGTGGAGAGGGCCCCGTTGTTCGGCGCGGAGCCGCCGGCTGAGGGCACGGACCCGGTGTCGCCGACCTTCTGGTCCGGGAAGGCCAGCAGGCTTCCCCCCTTGTTCACCGCGGAGAGGCCGGAGATGGATGCGGCCCAGGCCTGACCGCTGTACACACAGAGCGCCGGGGTCGGCGTGGGAACCGGCGTGGGGGTTGGGCCGGGTGTGGGTGTTGGCGTAGGCGTCGGGGTCTGCGTCGGGGTTGGCGTGGGCGTGGGCGTGGTGCTGGCGACGGCGTCGAACTGACGGGCGGTATCCGAGCTGGTCACATGATCCACGCTGAAGAGCGGCGTCAGGAATGGGGTGATGAAGGAAAACGGGGCTCTGACGGCGGCTGTCACGTACTGCCCGCCGTAGGCGTCGGGACCGCCCGAGCTCAGGCTGATGTCGCTGCAGGCCAGCGTCACCGGCGATCCCGCGGCCTCCTGCTGGGCTGTGGCGATGCTCCCCTTCCAGGGGTGCCCGCAGGCTGCGTTGAGCGCAGCGTCGGCGGGATACGCGGCCCCGTAGCGGGCCGCCTGTCTGGCCGCGTCGGCGACGGTGATCTGGGCCGCATACAGACGGCCGAAGTCCACCCCGATGAGGACGACGAGCAGGAGTAGGGGCATGATCAGGGTCGCCTCGACGACCGACTGACCGCGCGAACCGCACCGCGAGAGCAGACGCGGTCGCCGCCCTCGGTTCCTCCGTCTCAGACCCATGAATTGGTGGGGCATCTATATCGTCCTCTTCACGCCCACCGGTGGACGTGGGGCGTGCTCGTGTTATATCCCCATTCGGGAGAGCGGTCCCAGCCTGTCGGTGAACTGTCGCAGCGGGTAACACAGCCGCGAAGGCGCAGCCGTAACACAGCCGCGTAACCCGAGCCCCTATTCCCGGGTGTGACCGTCCCCCCAGACCTCGAGCCTGTAGGTGGTGAGCTCGCGCACGCCCATGGGACCCCGGGCATGAAGCCGCTGCGTGGAGTTGCCGATCTCGGCACCAAAGCCGAACTCGCCACCATCCGTGAAGCGGGTGGAGGCGTTGACCATCACCACCGCCGAGGGGCAGCCGGAGGCAAAGCGAGACGCGGCCGCCCTGTCCTCGGTCACGATTGCCTCGGTGTGACCGGATCCGTAGCGTTCGATGTGGTCAAGGGCCTCCCCGATGCCTCCAACCACGCGCACCGCCATCACCAAATCCAGATACTCCCTGGGCCAGTCGCTCTCCGTGGCCGGCAACATCGAGGGCACCAGCGCGCGGGCCTCCTCATCACCGCGAAGCTCCACATCACCGGCCTGGAGGCCGGCGGCAACGTTGGGGAGGAAGTGCTCAGCGATGTCGCGGTGGACGAGAAGCTTCTCCGCCGCATTGCACACCGAGGGCTTGTTGAGCTTGGCGTTGAGCACTATGCGCCGGGCCTTGTCGAGGTCGGCGGCGGCGTCCACATAGACGTGGCAATTGCCGTCTCCATCGATCACGAAGGGCACCGTGGCATGCTCGAGGATCTCCTGGATGAGCGCGGGGCCACCCCGCGGCACCAGCAGGTCTATGTGGCTCCGCATGCGCATCAACGCGGTGGCGCCCTCGCGCGATGTGTCGGGAACGAGTTGGAGCGCGTCCGCGGAAAGACCTGCCTCCGCCACCGCGGGGCGGAGTGCGGCGACGATCGCGGCGTTGGAGCGCAGGGCGGTGCTGGAGCCCCGCAGGATGGCCGCGTTGCCCGACTTCAGGCACAGGGCGGCCACGTCTGAGGTGACGTTGGGCCGTGCCTCGTAGATGACGGCGACGACTCCCATAGGAACCCGGACCCGGCGTATGTCGAGACCATTGGGACGCCGCCATTCCTCGATGGTCTCGCCGACGGGATCCTCCACGGCGGCCACCTCGCGGAGGCCGGCGGCCATGGCGGCCACCCGTGAGTCGGTGAGGGTGAGGCGGTCGACGAGGGCGCCCCGGAGGCCGGTGTTGCGGGCGGCTTCGAGGTCGGCTGCGTTGGCCTCCAGCACGGCGGCCCGCGAGTCCTCCAGAGCGATGGCCATGCTCTCCAGCCCCGCATTCTTGATTCGCGGATCTGCACATGCAAGCTCGCTGGCCGCCGCGCGCGCCCGGACACCGATCTCCTCCATCGCCTGGCTCACATCGGCAACACCCATTCACGCATGGTAGTCGCCCTCACCGCAGACCTTGCCCCGCTTCCATCAAAAGATGGCGTCACCATGCCGGAGCAGGGACCGCTCAGCAGCTCCGCAGGACCTCAGTCGGAGAGCACCACCAGGTCGCTCCGATGGACCGCCTCACCGGGGAAGTCGGGCGGGAGGTTCTTTCCGGGCAGCCCGGCGGCGGCCTGCAACAGCGGCTGGGCGCACGAGGCCAGGCCCTTGGCCACCAGCCGGTGGTCGATGTCGAGAATCTCCACCGCGTCGCCCGCCTGAAAATCGCCATGGACCTCAATGATTCCCACCGGAAGCAGGCTCCGCCCCCCGCTGCGCAGGGCCATGACCGCTCCCGCATCGACGACCAGGCGCCCGCGGGAGGGGCGGGCGAATGCGATCCAGACCTTGCGGGCGCCCAGGCGGCGTTCCCGGGCGCGGATACGGGTACCCACCGCCTCACCGGACAGGGCACGGCGGACGGCGTCCGGCTCGGCGGCGCCGGCGATCACGCAGGGGATGCCCGACCACGAGGCGATCTTGGCCGCCGCCACCTTTGAGGCCATCCCGCCCGAGCCCTCGGGCCCTCCGGGACCGGCCGCCGACTCCAGTTGCGCGTCGACGACGGCAACCTCCTCGATCAGGGCCGCCTCGACATTGAGGCGGGGATCGGCGGAGAGCACTCCGGCGGCGTCGGTGAGGATCACCAGCAGGTCGGCTCCGATCAGCGTGGCCACCAGCGCCCCCAGCCGGTCGTTCTCGCCTAGGCTGATCTCGTCGGT
>JBHELP010000226.1:0-3411 GCA_046263035.1 Candidatus Dormibacteria bacterium
ACACCCAGCTCCGCGGCCCGCGACGTAAGCGACCGATCGATGTCCTCCAGGCTGCCGGCGCCGTAGATCTCCGGCTCACGGCTGCCCAGGCTGCTCAGATTGGGCCCGTTGAGGACCAGGATGCGGGTCACCCGGGCAGCACCGCCGCCAGCGACTCGCGGACCAGCGCCTCGGGCACGAGCTGACCGGTGCGGGGCCGTCCCCGTTCCTCCAACAGGACCCAGCGAACGGTGCCGGCGACCGCCTTCTTGTCCGCGGCGAGGCGATCGATCACCGCGTCGACGCCGACGTTGGGTGAGCGACCGAGGCCGCAGCGGGCAAGCATGATGTCCTGCCAGCGTATGTCGCCGTCGGGGCAGCCCAGCTGCCGGCGGCTGAGGCTGCCCGCCACCCGCATGCCCACCGCCAGCGCCTCGCCGTGCCACAGGGCGTCACCGTAACCGGTGGCCGCTTCCAGGGCATGACCGACGGTGTGACCGTAGTTGAGGATGGCGCGCAGGTCGCCCTCGCGCTCGTCCGCGGAGACCACCGCCCCCTTGGAGGTGCAGCAGCGCTCGACCACCTCGGCGAGGGCGCCGGGGTCGCGATCGAGCAGGGCATCAAGCCGGCCGTCGAGCTGATCTGCGGACATGCCGCCGTCGATCATGGCGTACTTGATGATCTCCGCGAAGGCGGCCTGGAAGGCCCGATCGGGGAGGCCGGCGAGAACGTCGGTGTCGCAGATGACGGCATGCGGCTGCCAGAAGGCCCCGGCGAGGTTCTTCCCCTGGGGCAGGTTGACGCCGGTCTTCCCCCCCACCGCGCTGTCGACCATGGCGAGCAGGGTGGTGGGGACATTGATCCAGGCGATGCCCCTCAGGTAGGTGGCAGCCGCGAAGCCGCAGAGATCGCCGATCGTGCCGCCCCCCACCGCAACCAGGCAGTCGCGACGCCCCACCCCGCGCCCGGCCAACTCCTCCAGCAGGCGTCCGGCGGCGGCCCAGGTCTTGACGCTCTCGCCGCCGTCGAGGCCCACGGCGAAAGCGTCCGTGCCCGCGTCCCGGAGGTGCTGGGCGATCCGAACCGCCAGGGGCGTCACTGAACTGTCGGCGACCACCGCCGCTCGCGCCGCAGCGGCGGGCACGTGGAGGGCGACGTCATCCACCGCTCCCGGGCGCACCGACACCAGGTGGCCGTGGCCGGGGATATCGATACGGAGGGCGCCGGTCAGAGCTCGATGGACATGTTCTGCCACGGCCTCGGGCGTGCTGCTGCTGTCGACGCGGAGGTGGGCCTTGCCGTAGTCGGACAGCCGGTCGGCGCGAAGCTCGGCCAGCCGCCGGGCCGGGTTCTCGCGGAGGAGGGGACGGTCGGCGGCTTTGCCGAGGCGACCGAGCAGCACCTCGTCCGGGGCGTCCAGCCAGACCACACAGGTCTCCTCCAAGAGCAGGCGCCGGGCGCGCTCCCCGGTCATCATCCCGCCACCGCAGGAGATCACCAGCGGATGAGCGCCGGTCAGGGCTCGGGTGAGGGTGTCAAGCTCCACCGAGCGAAAGGCCGTCTCGCCCCGGCTCTCCATCATCGAGGCGATGGACGCCCCCCAGTTCTCCTCGATCTCGGCGTCGGTGTCCAGGCACCGCCAGCCCAGCAGCGCCGCAAGAGGCGGCGCGATGGTGCTCTTGCCGCTGCCCGGCAGACCGACAAGGGCCACCCGTCTGATCGCCGTCATGCCAGCCGGCGCAGCCCGCGGCGGTAGGCGGCCAGATTGCGGCGGAGCTCGACCAGGGAGTCGCCTCCGAACTTCTCCATGGTGGCGGCGGCCAGCACCCACGCCGCCATCGCCTCGGCGATCACCGCGCCCGCCGGCACGACGCATATGTCGCTGCGTTCGTAATGCGCCCTGACCGGCTCGCCGGTGTGCATGTCGACGCTGTCCAGCGGTTTGAGAAGGGTGGAGATGGGCTTGAAGTGGACCAGGGCCCAGACATCCTCACCGTCGGTGACACCGCCGCTGAGGCCGCCCTGACGGTTGCTGTGATGGCGGAAGCCGCCGGCCGCGCTGTAGACGGGTGAGTCGTGGACCGCCGACCCCGGCGAGGCCGCGGCCTCCACCGCCGCACCCAGCTCCACACCCTTGACCGACGGTATGCTGCAGAGCGCCTGAGCGAGCAGCCCGTCCAGCTTTCGGTCCCAGTGCACGTAACTGCCAAGACCGGCAACAACATGCGATGCCACGACCACGGCGGTCCCACCCAGGGTGTCGCCCGCCTCGCGCGCCGCGTCGATGGCCTGGATCATGCGTGCGGAGGCCTCGGGGTCGGGGCAGCGCACCTCCGACGCCTCGACGGCGCGAGGGTCGGCCGGCCCCGCGAAGGGGATGGCCACGGCGCCAATCCTGACCACGTGGGAGGAGAGCGCGGTGCCCGCGGAAGCCCCCAGAAGCTTCCTGGCCACGGCCCCGGCGGCGACGCGGGCGGCGGTCTCGCGGGCACTGGCCCGCTCCAGCACATTGCGGGCATCATCGAACCCGTACTTCAGGACACCCGCGAGATCCGCGTGACCGGGCCGCACCCGAGTCACCTTCTTGCGCTTGAAGCCGACCGACTCAATCTGCATGGGTCCCTTCCAGTTGTCCCAATCCCGGTTGGGGAGCACAAGGGTGATCGGTGATCCCAGGGTCAGACCTCCCCGCACCCCGCTGAGGATCTCGACCCGATCCGTCTCGATCTGCTGGCGCTTGCCCCTCCCGTAGCCACCCTGCCGGCGCCGAAGGTCGCCATCGATGTCCCGGGATGCGCTGAGGGGCAGCCCGGCGGGAACACCCTCGATGATCACCGTGAGCTGAGGTCCGTGGGACTCGCCGGCGGTGAGGAAGCGCAGGGTCATGCCTACAGGCCGCCGGGGCCGGCGGCGCCGGTCCGATGGGCCTCGATCGCCTGCATGAGATCGCTCTCGAACTCCTGGGGGTGGGCGATGCGATGGAGCATCTCCGTGCCGTCGCGGCCCGCGGACTCGATCTCCACGTCTCCGCAGCCGATCATCCGGGCGCCGATCGACTGATGGACGATGGTGTTCTGGACGCGGTCCAGGGCGATGGACTCCGTGAACCGGGAGAGGACTCCCCTCATGACGATGATGCGGCGGTCGCTGAGCAGGTATTGCGCCGCCCGCCATTGCAGCAGCCTCACCAGGATGACCACGGCCGCCAGAGCGGCGATCACCGCGGTGCCGGCATTCTTGACCTCCGCGGCGCTGTGTCCGGAGATCGTTCCAGGGATGAGCCGGAGCAGCACGATGCCGACGACGGCCACCACGGCGGTGACCACGACGGCCGGGGCCACGATGGACCAGTGCTGGCGGGTGAGAAAGATCTCCCGCTCGCCGGGGAGCAACTGTGCGGACATGTGGCACCTCCTGTCTCTGGCCCTACGA
>JBHELP010000227.1:0-9309 GCA_046263035.1 Candidatus Dormibacteria bacterium
GGGAAGGGCACCGCCTCGGCCTGTTTGGTCGGGTCGCAGCGCTGGCCTGGAATACGGCCCCCATCCGGCCGCACGAGACGACGCTGAGTGGCCCCAAGCGGGACCGCCTCGCCCTACTGCGCACCACGCGGATGCATACCAGCGCCGTGTTCGGGCTGTGGGACGGCGCCCCCGGCCTCGCAGAGTGTCTCCACCGGGCGACCGCCGGTCCCGCGAATGCCGAGGGAACCTTCCCGGGGGAGGTAGGCGATGAGACCATGCGCCTGTGGACGGTGACGGATCCGGAGTTGCTGGGGGCAATCCAGGGGGCGCTGATCCCGGCTCGGCTGTACATTGCCGACGGCCATCATCGCTACGAGACGGCTGCCGCATATGCCCAGGAACGCCGTGCCGCGGACCCGGGGGCTCCCGCCGATGCCGATTTCACCACCTGCCTTGTCTATCTCTGTGCCGTCGATGACCCGGGCCTCGTCCTCTGGCCCACCCACCGCCTGATCCGCCCCCGCGCCGGAGTCCCCACCGGCATCGAGGAGCTTTTGGGGTGTCTGGGGGGGCGGTTCCTGGCGACGCGCACTGCAAGCCTCGGCGACGCGACGAGCATGGCCGCTGCCCACCCCAGCCGGGATCACGCATTTGCCGTGGTGACCGCAGACGGCTCGGCCGTCCTCTCCCGCGAGCGCGACCCGGGAGCTACACCGCGTCAGCAGCTCGACGTCGCCGTCCTCGAGGACCAGCTACTCCGGCCATTGTCTCTGACCGCCGACGACCTCCGGGCTGGAGCTCTCCTTTACGAACGCGACCCGGAGGCGGTCCAAGGCGCCGTCTCTCGCGGTGAGGCGGCGGTGGGAATCGTCCTTCGCGGCTGCCGGGTGGAGGACATGCTGGCCATCGCCTCAGCCGGGGAGACTATGCCACAGAAGTCCACCTACTTCTATCCCAAGGTGCCCACCGGCGTCGTCCTCGCATCGGCGTGAGCAGAACAGCTGTGCAATTCCGTCCGCTGGGTACCATCAGGCAATGAGCCCCCCCCTTCGAGGATTATCCTGATGCCCACCTACGGTTACCGCTGCTCCACATGCCCCACCGAGTTCGATGTCGTGGAGCGCATGGCGGACGAGCCCAACGGTCACTGCCCCGTCTGTGGCAGCCCGGGCACACGACTGTTCTATCCGGTGGGGATTGTTTTCAAGGGCACGGGCTTCTACAAGACCGATTCCCGAAGCGACAGCCGCGCCACCTCTGACCGGGCACCCGGCGACGGAGACGCCGAACAGCCCGCAGCGACGGCGCCGGCCGAGAAGCCGGGTGCGACCACCCCGAGCGCACCCGAGGGCGTCCCAGTGCCGGCCACGGATAAGTCGGGGAAGGCGGCTGAGCAGCCGGGCAAGGGGGCGACGCAGCCCAGAAATGCGCCGCCACAGCCGCCGAAGACGAAGAGTGGGCAGCCCGCGAACTGACCTGTACCTTCAGGCGGAACGGCTCACATAGGACGCATTGACGATCAGCCGCTGAAGGTAGGTGGCGTGTTTGAAGTCGAAGCTGCCGGCGCAGGTGATCAGGGACAGCCGCGGCTTGCCGGTGGTGTCGAAGAGTCCCGGTGGGTGGGCGTTGTAGGGGACGTATGACAGGTTCTCAACCTTGAAGTGGAGCACGGCGCCGTCGCGCTTGACGATGACCTCGTCGCTGGGCTTGAGGGTGCCCAGCCTCCAGAACACGGCCGGCGCCCCCTCCCAGTCGAGATGGCCGTCCAGCACCGAATTGCCCGGCGCCCCGGGAGCGGGTCCCCGCGAATACCAGCCAACGTTGCAGAACTTGCCGTTGGGGGTACCGACGTTCCCCTGAGCATCCACCCCGACGGGCTCGGTATGCGAGTCGATGGCCAGCCTGGGAATCAGGAGCCGGAAGTCCTTCGAGGGCTCGCGAGGAGCCGTGGGGCATCTGCCGTTGGTCGTTCCGGACGCGATGCCAGAGGGTGATCCGGGCCCGGCGGTCGGGGTGGAGGACGGCGACGACGGCCCCTGCCCCGAGTCGGCGGCCCTTGGCGCAGCACCGGTGGGCCCGAGCACAGCCATCAGCAGGACGACGGCTCCGGCGGTCAGCGCCGCAGTTCCGGCTCCGAGGATACCCATGTCCCGTCGCGAGATGTAGCGCCTCACAGTTGATCTACGGTAGCAGCAGGGCACCCGCGACCGTGCCACGACGCTGAACAAGAAAGCGGCGGACACCCTTTCGGATGCCCGCCGCTTCGCGCGGTCGGTGTTCTGCCCGGCGACCTAGCCCTGAAGCTCGTCCGCCTGAGCTGTTGGTCGCCGACGGCGCCAGCCGAGCACCAGCGCTGTCGCCACGATGGCGGCGAGCCCGGCGGGGATCACGGCCGTGCGCAGTCCGGCCGAACCCGAGACGCCGGTGGTGTCACCCGGCACGGCGAGTGAGCCGGTGGTCGGGATTCCGGGGTTAGCCGGCTTCGAGAAGACACAGTTGGTGACGCTGCTCTCCGCGTGGCCCACGGTGAGCTTGCCGGTCAGGATGCCGGGGAGCTTGAACTCCACAGCCAGCGCGTTGGCGGTGGCGGTGTTGGTGCTCGCGTTGTACAGCTGCTGGTTGAAGGTCAGCGACACGATGCCGAGGTCCAGCGACTGGTTGGGCTGCCCGGTGATCTGGCTGGTGAGGCTACCGCCCTCGACCGCGACGCTCTGGACCAGGGTGGCGGCACCCGTGTTCGATGGCGACGCCTGGGCGAGTCCCGGCGGGTTGCCGACCAGGGGCCCCTGGGTGGGACCGGAGCAACCGACCGACGTGTCGGCGGCGACGACCTCAGCGCTCAGCAGCGAGCCCAGGAGGGGAGCCCCGACGACCGGGAGGGCCCCCGCGATGGGAGGAAGGTTGAGCCCGGCGGGAAGCGCGGCCGGAGGAAGGACGCCCAGCCCCGCCACGCGGGTGGAGGCGTTGGACACGCCGTTGGCACCGCCCGCCGATGTGTTGACGACGGTGGCCGCGAGAAGACCGGCCACGTTCACCGGACCGGAGGGTCCGGTGGCGACGCCGCCGCCGGAGGGCACCGGACCGCTGTCACCCAGGCACTGGTCCGGGATCAGGGTCGTCCCCAGCAGCGTGATGTTGGACAGCTGAATCGCGCAGGCCCGGCCCGCGTAGGTCGCCGATGTCAATGTGGACTGGGCGGATACCGGCGAGCTCTGCATGAAGGCTCCGGTTCCGACCACCAGGGGCATCGTGGCACCCGCCGCCACCAATACCCGACCAAGCTTGCCTCGATGGGAAAGTCTCACTTGCGCACTCCTCTCTGATGTGGGTCTCATCTGCGATTGTAGATGCCCCGGATCGATTTTGCACAGCGGAACAGAAAATTCCCCTGCCGAACTGCGACGCCATGGCCCCGCAGGGCGCAACCATACACGACATGTCTCGGCGCACGTCAAGCCCTCCTGGCCTGGACCTTGACAAGTGGCACCCCGGCCCTGCCCGCGGCGGACTGGTCACGGCGATCAATGCCCGCGTCAACTCCGGCGGCATCCGATGCCGGCTGACGTCGCGCCCGGTGGTCCGGAGCCGGGCGCGAAGAGGCGGACCCCACAGCGAACCGGTGAGATAGCATGGGTGGTGTACACGATGCCATGTCAATCTCAGGAGATCCGATGACCCATCCACTCACCGTGACCGACGCCACCTTCAAGGAGGAGGTTCTCGAAGCCGAGGTGCCGGTGCTGGTGGATTTCTGGGCATCCTGGTGCTCGCCGTGCAAAATGATCGCCCCGATAGTCGAGGAGCTTTCCGGCGAGTATGCCGGCAGGGTGAAGGTGGCCAAGGTGGACGTTGACGCCAATCCGGCCACCCCGGGGATGTTCGGGATCATGAGCATCCCCACCCTTATGGTGTTTCGGGGAGGTCAGATGGCCGAGCGGATTGTCGGCTACCAGCCCAAGCCGGCCCTCAAGGCCAAGCTGGACGCCGTCCTGGCGACGGCTTAGAGCGCGCCCCCGGTGGCACCGCCACCGGCGTGGGGCCATCGAGACAGGCGAGGATCTCGGCCACCAGGTAGAGCGAGCCGCATACCACCACGACGCCGTCAGGGCCGGCAAGGCGGCGGGCGGTCGCAAGCGCCTCCGCAGGTTCGGCGATGGGATGGCCGCCTTCAGACCATGCGGACGCCAGCTCGAACGGGTCGCGGGCTCGGGCGTCGGAGACACGGGTGAAGACGGCCAGGTCGGTGAGCTTCCGCAGCGCCGCCAGCATTGCCGCGGCCTTCTTGTCCACCATGGCTCCGAACAGGCCCACAACGCGTCTCCCCGAGCAGAGCTCGGCGGCGGCGGCTGTCATGGCCTCCATTCCGGCGGGGTTGTGCGCTCCATCGAGGAGCAGGCAGGGTTGCCCCTCCCTCCACTCCATCCGGCCCGGCCATCGCACCGTGGCCGCCCCCCGTGCCATGGCCTCGTGCCCCAGAGGAAGGCCGCGGCGAGCCATGGCGAGACAGGCAGCCAGGGCCGTCGCCGCATTGACCACCTGATGCTCCCCGCGCAGGGGCAGGCGCCAGGCGTGGCCGGCCCCGGGGCTCAGGCTGACCTCGATTCCGGCCATGCCCAGGCTCCGGCCACGAATCGCCACGTCAGCGCCGAGAGCGGTGATGCCGGCGCCGACGGCGGCCGCCCGTGCCCGGATGGCGGCAAGAGCGCCTCCGTGGGCGGCGGTGACAACGTCGTTGCCGGGCTTGATGATCGCCGCCTTCTCGGCGGCGATCCGTTCCACGGTGGACCCGAGAAGCGCCTCGTGCTCCA
This sequence comes from Candidatus Dormibacteria bacterium, assembly GCA_046263035.1. Taxonomy (GTDB): domain Bacteria; phylum Chloroflexota; class Dormibacteria; order Aeolococcales; family Aeolococcaceae; genus JBHELP01. Next base: position 4,791 of record JBHELP010000227.1, read on the forward strand.
GGCTCACGTTGGTGATCACGGACACCCCCAGGTCGAGGACGTTGGTGCTGTCCAGCCGGCCACCGAGCCCCACCTCGCAGACGAGCACATCCGAGTCCGCCCGTGCGGCGGCCAGCAGTCCCGCGGCGGTGAGGATCTCGAACTGGGTGGGCGTTTGTTCCGGTGAGCGGCCCCCCGGGACGGCACTCAGAACCGCCTCGACGACATCCGCAAAGGCGTCCTCGGAGAGGGGAATGCCATCGACCGCTATTCGTTCGCAATAGGAACGCAGATGGGGATTGGTCAGCATCGTGGTGCGGAGCCCGGCTGCCCGACACACGGACTCCACGATCGCGCAGACCGAGCCCTTGCCATTGGTACCGGCGACGAGAACTCCGCGCATCCCCGCTTCCGGATGCGCCAACGCCTCCAGCAGCACCTCGGTCCTCTCCAGTCCGGGCTTGACGCTCCCCGCCGCGGCCAGCCGGTCGAGAACGGCTGCGTACGTCAGCCTGGACACCGCCGCCACGGGCGGCGGCTCATCGCCACGGCCAGGATTCCGCCATTGCATCCGCCGGAGAGGGACGCTGAAGAAGGCCCGTGAGCTGCGAGCTCCAGGCCGCCTGCCGGGCGACGGGGTCGGCCACGGCCTCCACCGACGCATTGCGGTAGAGGGCACCCGCCCCGTGAGCGACCGCCGCCTGGAAGTCCTGGTAGCTGAGCACCAGAGCCGCGTCAACGGTGCCCAGCGGCTCGCCCGCACGGCTGAGCGTGAATCGGAACAGGCGGCCGGCCGCCTGGTCGAACTCCGATCGCGGAAGCACCTCGAGGTCAACGGCGGCCGGAAGGATACCGGCGAGGACGTCCAGCCAGGCCCGCTGAGGGTCGCCCGACGCCTCGACGCGGGGGTCGCGAAAGAGCTCGCCGGCCAGAGTGAGGGAGGCCGCCTGGAACTGCCGGTAGTAGAGGAGATCCGCGCCGCTCACGGCGATGCTCCCCAGCCCGACGCCCGTCTGATCCTGGAAGGTGACCCCGAAAGGCCGGGCATAGGACTTGCGAGCCTCGTGCTCGGACCAGCGGACCGTGATACGGGGACGGGGGCCGGATGATGCGTCGCCGCTCACCTCCGGGCGCGGGCCAGCGCGACGGTGTTGCGCATGAGCATGGCTATGGTCATCGGCCCCACGCCGCCCGGGACCGGTGTCAGGCAACCGGCCCTGGGTTCGACGGCCGCACGGTCGATGTCGCCCAGCACCCGGCCATCCCGCGGCGTGGTTCCCACGTCGATCACGCAGGCCCCCTCGCGGACATAGGAGGCGTCGACCATTCCGGGGCGGCCGACCGCTGATACCAAGATGTCCGCCTCCGATGCAACCTCGGGCAGGCCGGCGGTTCTTGAATGGCACAGGGTCACAGTGGCGTCTCCATTGGTCAGCATGATCGCCAGCGGGCGTCCCACGATGGTGCTGCGGCCGATCACCACGGCCCGACCGCCTCTGATCGTCACCCCGCTGCGAACGATCAGCTCCACGACCCCCGCGGGCGTGCATGGCGGGGCCACGACCTGCCGACCGGCCGCCAGCCGGCCCATGTTGAGCGGGTGAAAGCCGTCGGCGTCCTTGATCGGGTCGACGGCTTCGATCACCGCGTCCTGATCGATCTGAGCGGGAAGGGGGAGCTGGACGAGTATGCCGTCCACGCGGTCGTCGGCATTGAGCTCGGCCAGCAGTCTCAGGATGTCTGCCGTGTTGCTGTCGCTCGCGGGCCGGTGCAGAGTGAAGCGAACCCCGACGCGCTCGGCGATGCGTCCCTTGCCACGGACGTACGTCGCGGAGGCGGGATCGTCGCCACAGAGGATCACGTCCAAACCCGGCTCGGCCATTCCGTCGTGGCGCAATCGCGAGGTGAGCGCGGCCACCTCGTCGTGCACGGTGGCGGCGAGGGCCCTGCCGTCGAGAATGCGGGCGGTCAGGACGGATCCTCTGGCCGTGACCGCTCGATCACCACGGCGCAACTCTGCACAACACCCCGGAGAGGCGGCTGCTTGGCGACTCGGACACTCACCGATTGGGCCAGCGGATTCTCAAGCAGACAGGCGGCTATGTTCTCCGCAACCGCCTCCAGAAGGTTGTACTGGCGGTTTTCCACAACGTCACGGACCAACTCGAAGCACCGTGCGTAGTCCAGCGTGTCACCAAGTCGGTCGGAGGCCGCGGCAACGCTCAGATCGGCGTGAAGCTCCACATCGACGTCGAGGCGGCCGCCGAGCACACGCTCGGCCTCGATGTCGCCATGGTGACCAAAAAACTGCATGCCGCTCAGGATCAGGCGATCGCCACCAGCCATTGCCGCGATTGTAGGCGGCGGTCCGACCGGCCCCGATCACATGGAGCGTTCGGGTCTCAACACCTGCTCACGCTGGTTGACGGGATTGATCATCACGACCTGAAACAGGTCCTCGAAATCACACTGAAAGAGCTTCATGAGGGACTGCCGCAGCTTGGGACCGGGATTCCTCGTACCCGCTTCGAGCGCCGGGATGTAGTTCTGGGTGACCCCAAGGCGGCGCGCCAACTCCCGCTGAGTGAGATGGTGCTGTTCCCGGAGCGACTTGAGGCCGGTGGCGCGGACTTCCACATTCATGTGTGGAAAACGTACTACGAACGAGTGTTTCTGTCAACACCCCTTCGAGCAGAGGCCCCGGGGTCATGTGCCGGCGCGGGACGTTGACACCTGGTCGGGCATGCGCGGATCTCCTCCTGCCGGATAATCGCACCATGTGCCGCGTGTGTTTGAAGCGACCTGAGATACCCGATGAGCGCCACGGCCGCTGCGAGGCGTGCGCGCGGGGGGGTCGCGTCGCCATGCGCTTCCGCCTGGGGCCCGCCCGTGGGGGCACCGGACTGGCCGTCAGGGCCGGCGAACTCTCGCCCCGCGCCCTCCGCCAACGCTGGCGGGAGCCCCTGATCGCCTTCAAGGGCCGCGCCTCGGCCAAGGGCCACCTGGGGCTCCATGAGTTGGAGGTCGTGGTGACGAGGGACCGTGTGGAGAGCGTCAGACTGGCACCGGACCTGGCCGATCGCGCGGACGAGGCGATGTCCGGCCTGCGGGCGGCGGCCGAGCGAACCGACGCCGCGTGGTGATCCTCCCCGCACCGACTGGTCAGACGTGCAGGAGCCTCCAGCCGATACCGGGCCCTGGCAGCGCCCGGGTCGTCAGCAGCGGCCGCTTCAGCAGCACGTGGCCGTGCAGCGACATGATGGCGGCGGCGACCTGGGTTCCCGGTTGCAGCGGAGCATCCACGCGGGCGGTGGAGACGGCCAGTGTGAGCGAGGTCCCCTGGCGCAACTGGATCGGCCTGCCGGGCGTGGCCGCGGCCTCCACGGGACTGTTCGCTCCCCAGACGGAGCTGACCTCCCCTCCAATCGTCAGCGGCAGTGTGCCCAGATCGACTGGAACATAGCCCGCGAAAGCGGAGTCGACCGCGTGCTTGGCGGCCTGTTGGGCGGCTGAGCGATCGGTCTGGCCGAGCACGGCACCGACCAGTGTGATGGGGACCGCGGCGCCCCCCACGGGGCGGCGGGCCGCGAAGAGAAGGCAACCGCCGGCCTGGGGAGTTGATCCGGTCTTTATGCCCAGCCATCCGGGCTCGCTGATGAGCAGCTCGTCAAGGCTTCTCAGCACCGTCCCGTCGGGCAGCGTTGCCGTGGGGGCGGCGACGATGGCTGCCAGCGCCGGCTCCGAGAGTGCTGCGCGCGCGAGCCGGACCAGGTCCGCCGGCGTGGAGACCGTCAGGGGGCTGAAACCGCTGGCATCCTCGAAGTGGCTGCGGCCCATTCCCAGCGATGCGGCCCGGGCGTTCATGCGATCTCGGAAGGCCGCCGGGCTGCCGGACACCCATCTGGCCAGCGTATCCGCGATGTTGTTTGCCGAGGGAAGCATGAGACCCAGCAGGAGCTGGCGCTCGGTGAGCCGCTCACCGACGGCGACCGCCAACGTGGAGCCATCGGCGGCAAGGTCATTCCTGTAGAGGTCGACGTCGGACTGCGTCATGGTGAGGGTCGGACCCTCGTCGCGGGGCGCCAGCGGATGCGCCTCCAGGACGACCAGCGCGGTGATGGTCTTGGCCACCGATGCGATGGGCCGGGGCGTATCCGCGTCGCGTGCGGCGATGCGGCCGTCGGCATCCGAATCGAGCTCGATGGCTCCCCGCGGAGGCAGGATCACGGGGGGTGGGGTGCCGGGGGCCGCGAGGAGCGTCTCGGGTACAGCCAGGACCGGGGTGGGCGCCGGGGGTACCGCCCGGATGCGTAGAGCAGCCACCGTTCCCGTGGTGCCCAGAAGGGCGATGGCTCCGATGAGCGTCGCCATCAGCACGGCTCGCCGGCGCCGCGACCCTCCCGAGGAAGCGGAACCAGGTGGCCACAGGGTCGGCCCCGGCGGCGGCCCCTGTGGTGGCGTATGAGGCCCCGGCAGCGGCCCCTGTGGCGGCGTATGAGGCCCCGGCGGCGGCCCCTGTGGTGGCGTATGAGGCCCGGGC
>JBHELP010000228.1:0-4398 GCA_046263035.1 Candidatus Dormibacteria bacterium
AGAACGTTCCAGCCCGTTTTCGGGGAGCGGGAGACCGGGCTCGAACCGGCGACATCCAGCTTGGAAGGCTAGCGCTCTACCAACTGAGCTACTCCCGCGCCGAAGCGACCTTAGCGCAACTCCGGAGTCAGAAGGAAGGCCGGCCCTCTGGGGAGGAGGAGCCGGCCCGAGGAGGGTGAGGTTCTACCTGCTCAACTGGAGCAGGACTTGGCGACGCCCGCACCGTCGGCGGTCTGGAAGCTGTGTCCGCAGCCGCAGGTTTTGACGGCGTTGGGGTTGTGGATGGTGAAGCCACCACCCATCAGGGCGTCGACGTAGTCGATCTCGCAACCGTCGAGATACTGGGCGGAGTTGGAGTCGACGTACACCTTCAGCCCGTTGACGGCAACCACCTGGTCGTCGTTCTTCGGCGGGTTCTCATCGATGCCCATGCCGTACGAGAAGCCGGAGCAACCACCGGACTGCACGTAGACCCGGAGGCCAACGTCGGGTGACGTCTCCTGCTGGGCGATCAGGCCCTTCAGGTGACCCATCGCGGTGTCGGAAACGGTGATCATGTGTGCTGTACCCCTATCTGCTACCTGGTCGGGCGCCGGCCCGCACATCCGTGCCAATTATACGATGCGGTGACTTCAAAGGGCCCTATTCGCGTTCAGGACGGGTCGCCTCTGCCGCATAGCGTGGCAGATGGACGTCCTCCGAGTTGACGAAGCGCATGGACTCGGCCACCAGATGGTGGCCCGCGACGGTGTCGATCAGACGATGCATCTCCTGGCAGATCCGCCGGTACTCAGGATGGCCCTGAGGTGACGTGCGGAGCTCGATGAGGTGCATCGCCTCCCGGGCGTTGAGCCGGATCAGGTACCGCAGCCGGTGTCCCAGGGTGACGAGGTAGCCGGCCTCCTGGGGCAGGTCTGCGCGGATGGCCGCCCACGCCGCCTCCGCACCGTCCACCGCGTCTCGCCACGCCTGCGCCAGTCCAGCCGCCTCCACCGCCGCGGGTATGGCGTAGCCCAGGGCCGGTGTCAGCTCCTGCCACTGGATGGTCATGAGGCGGTGTCGCTGCAGGTCCCGGAAGGCGCCGTAATCGGAGACCACCTCGAAGGTGTATTCGCAGTGCTCGAAACCTCGACCCGGCCGATGGCGGCGATTGAGCCTCTGCCCGGCGGCGGCCCGGAACAGCTCTGCGCGCCCCTGGGGCTCGAGTCCCGCGACGGTGGCGCGCAGCTGCTCGTGGCTGAGTGAGGTGTAGGGGTGGAGTGCAGCCGCCAGGATGTCGCTCTCGCCATCGCGATCCCAGTCCACCAGGGTGACCGCCTCGGCTCCATCATGAGCGAGTCCATTCGGGGGGAGGAGGTGCGGCCGCAATCCGTCGGTGCCGCGCTGCGTCCGTGAACCTGCTCCAAGCGGGGACTCCGGGGCCGCGTTGGCGGTGACGGGGAGTCCCGCAACAGTGGCCGCCGCCTCACCCAACGAGGCGGCCGTCTCTCGCAGGTAGTCCGCCCACACGCCGCCCCGCTCGGGGCGGTCCAGGCGGGTCACAAAGTCGGGGATGGCCACCCGGAGCTCGGCGGCGACCAGCTCGGCGTACTGGCGCGCCTCGGGCAGCGGGTGGGTGCGCAACCGCAACACCATGTGCTCCAGCGCCTGGGGACTGGCGAACATCCCCACGTTGCTCACCGTCCCCGCGGGCAGCAGGCCGCGAAGCATGTCGAGAGCCAGCGCGCGCACGGCCCGCCGATGTGCTCGAGGGTCGCTCTCGGCCGGAACCACCGAGCCCAGGTGGGCGCACAACGGCTCGATGGAGCGGCTGTAGGTGTCGAACAGGCCGTCCATGGCAGTCAGGTAGCCGCCGGCGTGAGGTGAGGCCAGGAGCACCGGGTCACGCCGATAGCGGTAGTGGCCGCTACGACGGTCGGTATAGGGGATGTACCGGGTCGACTGCTCCAGGTAGCCGGCCAGCCGCCCCCACTCGATCGCCTTGGCGAGCGGCTGGCTGACCTGCTCGCAGGCGAGATGTACTCCGGCCAGCTGGGCGACCGAGTCATCGCCGTACTCGGCGAGAACCCGGCTGAAGAGGCGGCCTGCCCGCTCGCCGCCCGGCCCTGCTGAAACCGGCTCCGCCGTCGACGTGTCAGGTGCCGGAGCAGCGGCTGCAGGGTCACCGTCCGGCCTGGCCCCCGGCGGGGATGGGTCGATGTCCAGGAACTCGTCGAGGAGGAGGCGGCGCAGGCTCTTGGGACTGCGGCTGTAGCGGGCGAAGAGGGCGGCGCAGGTGACCTGGGGAAGATCGCGAAGGGTGAACACGGGGCCGTCGAGGTTGCTCACATGGGGAGAGAGCCGAGCTCGCTCCGTGGCGGTGAAGCTCTCCACCCAATACGGCTCGGACATCGCCGCCAACTCTACAATCCGACCCGATGACCGACCTTGCCACGCCGCCGCGCTTCCTCGCCGACATCCACGACGCCGCCAGCGAGTGCAACAAGTGCTCCCTCTGTCAGGCCACCTGTCCCACCTACGTCACCAACCCGGTCGAGTGGGAGACGGCACGAGGCCGCGTCTCGCTGATCCGCGACGCCATCGAGGGGCGCCTCGAGCTTCGTGACATCGAGGACGGGCCGCTGAGCACATGCCTCACCTGCGATTGCTGCGTGGTCGCCTGTCCGCCCGCCGTCCCCACCGCCATGATCGTCTCCCGAGCCCGCCAGGAGCTGCACGAGCAGGAGGGGCATCCCCGCGGTCAGACGGTGGCGCTGCGAACCATCTTCGCCCGACCGACCTGGATGAGGATAGTCCACGGCCTTTCCCGGGCCGCTCAGGTGACCGGGCTCCACGGCCTTGCCCGGCGCACCGGGATCACCGGCTGGCTCGGCGTCGCCGGCTCACTTGCCGAGCACGTGGGACCTCTGCCCAAACGAACCGCCCACCGGCGGGCACGGGCCCTCCCCCAGGCCCAGCCCCCGGTTCGGGCTCGGCTGGGGTTCCTGGTGTGCTGCTATCAGAACATCGCGGTTCCCGAGGCCACCGAGGCGACCATGCGCGTTCTCCTCGCCAACGGCTATGAGCTCGTCGTGCCGGCTCTGGGCTGCAGCGGCCTACCGGCGCGGACCATGGGCGACCGCTCGGCGGAGCTGGACATGGCGGTGCGCACCGTGGAGCGGTTGAGCGAGCTCGATGTCGACGGCTTCGTCGGCGATGTCGCCTCCTGCACGGGACAGTGGCGCCGCCACGGCGAGCTGCTGGCGGAGGATCGCCTGCTCGCCGATAAGGCCCGTCAGATCGCCTCCAGAACGTGGCTGGCCAGCGCCTTTCTCTCCGAGGTTGGGGTCCGCTCGGAGCTTGGGCCGCTGCGCTGGCGAGTTGCCTACGACGAGCCTTGCTCTCTGCCCCAGAACACCGCCGACCGCAGTGCGGCCCGGCAGCTTCTGGAGGCGATCCCCCATCTCACCCTCGTCGACCTGGAGGAGGCGGCGATGTGCTGCGGTGGTCCGGGCACGTACTTCCACAGCCAGCCGGAACGCAGCGAGGCCATCCTGGCTCGGAAGTTCGACCACGTCGTTGCCACCGGGGCCAATGTGCTCGTCACCGAGAACGTGTCGTGCATCACCCAGCTCCGGGCCGGTGCGCGTCGCTACGCCCCCCACGTGAGGGTGATGCACCTCTTCGAGGTGCTCGAGGCGTCGCTGGAGAGCCACCGGCGCCGAGCCCCCCTGGACGTCGATGCCGGCCAGGCTCAGGGCAGCGCATGAGCCGGACGTCGACGTCGGGATCCCCGTGCGCCGTCTATCGCTGAGGCGAGTCGGGGAGCTTTATTCCCAAGAGCTCTCCAACGCCCGGCGTGAGCTGCTCTTCGTCTCCGGCGTCTCGTTCTTCGTCTCCTTCGGGGTGACCCGGGGCATCGCCCATGCCATCCTTCGCGAGTACGGCCCCTTCCGCAACGTCAGGGTCCGCGGCCTGCATATCCACCACCACGTCCTCGGCGTGCTGATGCTCATCGGCAGCGGCCATGCCTGGCTGCACCTGGCGAGCATGAAGCGACGGGACGACCGCCGGCTGCTGCGCCTCACCACCGTTGTCTACGCCACCGGATCGGCTCTGACCCTCGATGAGCTGGCCCTGGTCCTCAACCTCCAGGACGTGTACTGGGAGAGCCCGGGCCGGGAGATCATCGACGGTGGCATCCTGGTGATCTCGCTGGCGTCGATCGGTGCCTGGGGGGCCCCATTCTTTGCCGCCCTGGTCCGAGAGCTCAAGGCGCGCGACGATGACGCCGCCGACGGACCAACCCTGCTCCAGAGTGTCACCCCCCGCATCTAGCTCTAGCCCAGGGCCGCCAGGACCTCCTCCGGGGGCATGGCGATACAGGTGAACGAGGGGACGTCGCGAACGGTGTGCAGG
>JBHELP010000229.1:0-3656 GCA_046263035.1 Candidatus Dormibacteria bacterium
GCGTCAAGGAGCTCGTCGCCATGCTGGAGGTTGCGTCGGTGCACGCGCTCGAAGCCGAGCGCCAGCTCCAGCGGGCGGCCGTGACAAAGGCCCCAGCTCGCCAGCCAAAGCGTCCATCCGCCTCATAATGCTGCCGGACCCTGGAATCTCCCCACATCTGATGGGCCAAGGAGAGGTCCGTCGTCACTTCCCAGTGGAGAACTCCTGGTCAGCGCCCTCGGGATGGTCCCTCCTGGAGAGCCGCACCCTTTCCATTTTTCCATTTGGACCTCAAATCCATCATCCCGGCGGGGGCCTACAAGGCCATCACGCAAAAACAGAAGCTCACCTTCCACCTCAACGGGGACATGGGTGGGATCAACTTCGCCGTGCCCAGGAGCTGGTGGCGGCGGGGATGGAGGCGGACTTCGACCCCAAGGCCGGGTGGAGTCGAACCCGGCGTTCCTCTTCATCCTGGGCGACTGCGTATACTTCAACGGCGAGACGGCCAAGTACTTACGAGGAGTTCTACCACCCGTATCAGTTCTACCCGGCCCCGATCTTCGCCGTGCCCCGCAACCATGACGGCGAGAACTTTCCCGCCCAGGGCAGCCTCGACGGCTTTGTGCGGAACTTCTGCGCCCCCAAGACGGTCAAGCTCCCGGAGTGGGGGGACTCCCATCGCACGGCCATGGTGCAGCCCAACGTGTACTGGACGCTGGCGACGCCGCTGCTGAACGTCGTCGGGCTCTACAGCAACGTGCCCGAGGGCGGCGAGCTGCGCTCGCCCCAGACCGACTGGCTGGTCCACGAGCTCAAGACCCTCCCCACCAACGCGCCGCTGCTGGTCGCCCTGCACCACGCGCCGTACTCGGCCGACGACCACCACTCGGGCAGCGCGCCGATGAAGGCAGTGCTGGAGGCAGCCGCAACGGCGGCGGGCCGTCACCCCGACATGGTCCGCGCCAGCCACGTGCACGACTACCAGCGCCTCACCAAGCGCCGGGCCGGCGGCGCGGTCACGCCCTAAGTGGTCGCCGGCGCCGGCGGCTATCACAACCTGCACAGCGTCCGGAAGGTCAACAGCCACACGATGATCCCCCCGTCACCTTCACCGACGCCCAGGGTGACCAGGTCACCCTTGAGCAGTACGTGGACGACCACCACGGGTTCCTTCGCCTCGAGGTCACGCCGATCGCATCAAGGGCCGTTACTACGGGGTGCCGCGTCCTCAGGACCCGTTCAGCAAGGCCAACAAGCTCATGGACCACTTCGACTGGCGCAACCACCAGTAAGTGCCCAGCCGCCCAGTAGGGGGTGATCGCTCGGCCATCGGGCTGCGAGACGGCCTGACCCTGATCTGCGTCCAGTGCGGGCGTGATGAGGTATCCGGTCGTCCAATGGCGCGACCTGTCGAACCCCACATGGTGCGAGGGCGCGGCTCGCCGACGCGTGTCTTCGCCACCCACCTTCCCGCCAGGGCCGGGCCTCTACTTCAGGATGTTCACCGCCCGGGCGATCACCAGGGCCACGGTGACAAGGGAAACGGCGGACTGCAGCATCATGGTCAGCTTGGCCCACCGTGACAGGGGCAGGACGTCGGTGGGGCTGAAGGCGGTGGCGTTGGTGAAGGACAGGTAGAGGTAGTCGGCGAACGCCGCTTCCCAGTGTGGAGGTGCCAGCTCCGGGGCCTGCATCTGAGGGAACAGGAAGTCCGGGTACGGGGCAGGGGCAGTGGCCCTGGCCGCCGGGCCGCCCCGGTCCAGCTCCCAGTACCAGAGGCAGAACACGATCACGTTCGTGAGCCAGATGGCGGCGCCGGTCAGTAGGAGGGGGCCGGCTTCCTGGCCTTCGGTGCCGCGGGTGAGGCCGAGCACCAGCCGCCCTGCCGACCAGGCGTTGGCCACGCTGATGACGGCGATCAGCACGATGCTGGCGCCCCGCAGCGCGGTCGACTGCCGCTCGATGCGCCGTGGATTGGCCGCGACCAGGCCAATCAGGAGCAGCGATTCCAGGAGGGGCAGGAGCCAGCGGGGGCGGAAGGCCAGCCGCTCGGGAAGGGCGACCTGCATGCCGATGGCGCCCAGCACGGCGAGGCTGACGGGCCACCGGGGCTCGCCTTGGGTGACCCGTCGCCACGCCGGCACGAGGACGTCCTCAGCCCCCCGCAGCAGCCGACGCTCGGAGTCGAGCAGGCCTTCCAGGCGGAACATGCGGGCGTGAAGCTCCTCGCGGTGCGCAGTCTCCGCGGCCGGCGTGCGGGCGTCACCCGCGGGGACGCTGGTGTCGTCGGGTTCGCTCACCGCGACATTCTGTTCGCGGTCGTCAGTCGACGACAGATCGCGGTGGCGCCGCCAGTTTGGAGGGTGACGCGCCTGATCGAGGGGCTTGCGCCCGAAGACCCGACGAGCGGTCCCGCAAGCCGATGTTCAGCTGAGCAATGGCGATAGATTCGACCACAGCCGTCACTTGCCAGCCCGCCGCCGGGAGGTCACAGTGGACCAAGTCGCCGTCGTACAGTCACTGTTCGCCGCCTCGACGGCGGCGACCTCGACCGGGCGGTGAGTCTGGTCAGCGAAGACTTCGAGTTCCTCGACGTAGCCATGGGCGAGTCGTTCCTCGGCCGAGCTGGGTGCCGACAATGGTTGGAGACGTTCCCGCACCGCCCCTGCCCGATGCCGAGACGGAGATCGTCGGGATCATCGCCTCCGGTGACCGGGTGGCTTCGGAGCACATCGCGAGGGGCACTCACACTGGATTCGCCACGTCGGCAGGCGTCATTCCGGCTACGAGGCGTTCGATCGAGCTCAGGATAGCGGAGACCTACGAGCTCAAGGAAGGAATGATCCGTCGTCTCCATGCCTACTACGACACCTCGACGCTGCTCCGCCAGCTCGGCCTCTTGCCCGCGTCGGGATCCCGGGGAGAACGGGCCATGACAGGAGCCATGGCGCCTCGGGTGCGGCTGCGTCGGCGGCAGAGCCGGCGCCAGTAGCGATCGTCCAACGCGCAGCGTGCCGCCCGAAGCGATAGGGGCACAACGGTGGTGCCGGCGTCAAGCCTCGAACCCCCGCCAGGCATCAAAGGAGCGGATGGTAGTGGGCGTGTCAGCTGGGCACCAAGCTTTTGCGGACCGCCTTTGCCCCGACCCGAAACTCCGGTGGGTCCACTTCGACGTCGCCCACTTGAACCGCCACGAGGTGGCCTGCCTTACGCCACCGTCCTGCAGAACGATTCCGCAACGGGATCGGCCTGCGGGACCCACATCGGCTCCGACCGATTGTTCTGGCTCACCCGTACCGCCTGGCATTCGTCCTCGCGACTCGCTTCGACTGCTCGACTCGCTGGTTGCCCAGGCGATGTGGGCCTGTCTAGGACTTCTGTCGGAGCGTCTGGTAGACCTCGAGGCGGTAAAGCGGCCACGGCGTGATGGAGATCCCGGCGCGTTGGGCTGCGGCTTGAACGGTCTCGAACGCCTCCGACCCGTAAAATGCGTTCGCCGCTTCCTCGGATTCCCAGACGTCGATGACCTGCCAGCCACCGCGCGACGTGGGGCCGGCGATGTGGGCGATGATTCCGCTAGGAGTGGGTGCCTCGAGGTCCTCACGCCCGATGGCCTCCATGAGGCCGTCGTAGTCGGCCTGACCGATGGTGTCCGACGCGAACATGAACGCAAC
>JBHELP010000230.1:0-2533 GCA_046263035.1 Candidatus Dormibacteria bacterium
CAGGTCCATGACCACGACGTCGGGGTGTCGCTCCGCCGCGGCCTGAACCGCATCCTCTCCTGACGCGGCCTCACCCGCTAGCTCGAGCCCGGGGGCATACGCGATGACCGCGCGCAGGCCCTCACGGAACACAGGATGATCATCGACGATCAGCACTCGCAGCGGAGGGATCGGCGCGGGCTGCTCTCCGCCGCTCATTGCCGGGGCACCGGGAGCCGGACCCGCACTGTCGTCCCACCGCCCGGACTCGGCTCGAGACGGCAGGTGCCCCCGAGCTGCGCGGCGCGCTCTCGCATGGACGTGAGCCCAACACCGGGCTCGTACTTTTTCGGAACACCAACCCCGTCGTCCTGTACGTCGATCTCCAGACCGTTGTCCAGCGTGAGTCGCACCTCGCACCTCGAGGCCCTCCCGTGCCGGCAGGCATTTGTCACCGCCTCCATCACTATTCGGAACGCGGTCACCTCGACGGCGGCCGGGAGCGCAGCGAGGTCGCCCTTTGACTCCACCGAAACCGCGAAGGGAGAGTCTGCACCGTCCCGTGACAGGTACGACGTGCTCTGGCTGATCGCCAGCACGAGGCCGAGCTGATCCAGGACCGGCGGCCGCAGGTCGTCAACCAAGCGGCGGATGTCGGCGACTGCCAATTTGACCTGATCCGCTAGGCGTTCGAGGAGGCTTTCGACGGTCGCTGGCTCCGTGCCCACCAGACCGCTGGCGAGGTCGAGCTGCAGCGCGACGCCTGCCAGCGTCGGACCGAGCCCGTCGTGGAGATCGCGCCGAATCCGCAACCGCTCCTCCTCCCGGGCCAACACGAGCCGCTCGACGGAACGTCGGAGTGTCGCCGTGCGGGCCATCCCTGACGCCGCGGCGATGGGAATGCTCACGACGGCCGTCACCACGACGACCTGGACGATCGGTGAGGGTCCCTGGTCGCCTCGCCCGGCGAGGCCCCACACGAGCGTTGCCACCACGGCCGCACCGCCGCCGAGCGCGAGCCACGACAGCTGTCCGCGCTCTTGCGTATGGGCAGTGTGCAGGCGGTCGAGGACGGCGGCGGTGCCAATCGCAGCGTTGGCGGCCAGGAGCAACCATCCCAGGTCCCGCAGTGGGCGCAGGATGTCGGCGGCGCCTTCGATCCCGAAGGGATTCACCACAACGGAGTACTCCCCCGCGAATGGCCCCGGGGCGAGGGCGTGAACGAGACAGAGGAGAACGGCGTTCACCAGGGCGACGCCCATCCACCCCCGCCAGCCTGGGGACGGAAGCGACCCGTCGGGGTAGAGCAGCAAGCCGAACGCAAGGGTGCATCCGGCTCCAGCCCACCAGGCCCACGCCCCGAACCAGGCGACGCCGCGGGCTGCTGGGAGCGCCCCGGGTTCGGTGAGGACCGCATAGGTGGTGTATTCACTGGCCAAGGCAGCCGAGCTGAGCAACAGGCTGGACACCAGGAACGCCCACCCCGCTCCGTTGGCGGAGCGGCGCATCAGGATGGCGATGCCTATGGTGCCGAGCACGAGGTACCCGAGCCCGGACAAGGGTTCCAGCGCTCCGCTGCCCGCGCCCGTTGGGGAACGTGTGTGCCAGTTCAAGGCGATGAGCAGCAGGTTGAGGGCGGTGAAGGTGGCGGTGAAGCACCAAACCGTCCGCGCCACCACGGCTGACGAACGTGTTTTCCCTGGCGATGGAGGCGAGCCCGATTGGGTCCTGGTCTCCTCGCCATCGCGCCGATGAGAGTGATGGGCGCCGCCAAGCGCCGTCATTGCCCCAAAGCTAGCCGTCAGATGCGCGCCAAGAGTGCGCCGGGCTGGCCCGGCGCACTCTCAGGAACCGGTGCCTACGGCACTCGCCCTAGCTGGTGCACGCTGTGGCCTTGTAGGCGGCGACGTAGATCTTGACCTGGCTGCCGGCGGCCGCCTGCGCGCCGCCCGTCGGGCTCTGATCCTCCACCACCCACGGACCGACACAGTCATAGACGGTCACCTGGCTCACGGTGTACCCGGCGGCCTGAAGTGCAGCCTTGGCGTCGGTGGCGGTCTTGCCCACCACGCTGGGGACGCTTGCCATGGGGGTCTGGGTACGGTTCAGCTCGACGAACAGGAACCCGTGGTCGGACTTCGGGTCCGGGTACCCGTTCCCACCCACGGCCGTGCGGGCGAGGGTGTACGGGCCGCGGTAGAAGACGTAGTCCTTGCGGTCCGCCAGGTTCTCGCCGACGAAGGGCATCTTCTCGAACGCATCGATGAGCCCCGACTGGTCGTGGAACGCCCGCGACCACCACTTCGACCAGTTGGCGTTGAAGTCGCCGGCGAAGATGACCGGGGTGGAGGAGGGGACGGCCTTGACCAGGTCGATGCCCTGGGTGTGCCCGGCCTGGTTCTCGGGATCCTGGCTGGGGTCGTACTGGGGCGTCCCCGGCTCGAACAGCGGGTGGAAGCGGGTCGAGAACACGGTGTGCTGCTGGCTTCCAATCTGGACCCATCCCTGGAGCGTTCCGTACCCCGACTCCGAGCCGTTGTACGTCACCTTGCGC
>JBHELP010000231.1:0-28453 GCA_046263035.1 Candidatus Dormibacteria bacterium
GCCCGGCACCGAGCCCGGGGAAGAACGGCGCCGAGATCCTCGACGCGGTCGCCACCGGTGAGATCCGGGCGCTCCTCCTCCTGGGGCCCTCGGCCATCCTCGGTGACGGCTCGGGGACGGGTGGACCGGCCGCGGCTGCGCTGCGGAAGGCGCAGACCATCGTTGCCATCGACACCCGTCCGGGGCCGGCCACCGCCGCGGCCCATGTGGTCATCCCCGGGCACGCACACTTCGAGAAGTCCGGCTCGGTGACCAACCTGGAGGGGCGGGTACAGCGGATCCGCCAGGCGCTGCCCCCGGCCACCTCCACACCGCTGGAAACCCGGGTCCTCACCATGCTCGCCGCCGAGCTGGGTGCCCGCGACTGGGGGAATGGCGACCCCATCATGGTCAACCGCGCCATCGGCGAGGCGCTGCCCGCCTTCCGGGCGGCGGGCAACGGCGGGCGTACCCGCTGGGAATCCGAGGCATGATCGCGGCGACGGGGACCCACGAGGACTTCATCCTTCTCGTCGTTGTGGCCAAGGGTGTCGCGATCCTGGGGTTCCTGGCCACCGCCGCCGCCTATCTGACCTACGCGGAGCGCAAGGTGTCCGCGCGGATCCAGCTTCGCATCGGTCCCAACCGGGTCGGGCCCTTCGGGCTGCTCCAGCCCGCCGCCGACGCCATCAAGCTGCTCTTCAAGGAGAACACCGCCCCCCGGGGTCGCGATCGCCTGCTCTTTGTGATCGCCCCGGCCATCGCCGGGGGGGCCGCCGTCTTCGCCTTCGCGGCCATCCCGCTGAGCGGGCCCAGCAACGTGCTCGGCTACGAGCTCCACTGGGACATCGCCCACATCAACGTGGGATTGCTCTTCGTGCTGGCCATCACCTCGCTGGGCGTGTACTCGCTGGTGCTCGGCGGGTGGGCGGCCACCAGCAAGTACTCACTGCTGGGCGGCCTGCGAGCGTCGGCTCAGCTGGTCTCCTATGAGATGGCGGTGGCCTTCGCCCTCATGGGCGTGGTCATCCTGGCCGGCTCACTCGACCTGGAGAGGATTGTCGAGGCCCAGCACGGCGCCTGGTTCGTGGCCATGCAGCCGCTCGCGTTCGGGCTGTACTTCACCGCCGCCCTCGCCGAGACCAACCGCCTGCCCTTCGACCTGCCCGAGGCGGAGACCGAGCTGGTCGGCGGCTACCACACCGAGTACTCGTCGATGCGCTTCGGCTTCTACTTCCTCGGTGAGTACATCAACATGGTGACGGTTTGCTCGATCGCCACGGCCCTCTTCCTCGGTGGCTGGCTGTCGCCCCTGCCCTTCGCGCCCTTCACCCTCATCCCCGGAGTGCTCTGGTTCCTCGGCAAGGTCGTGCTGCTTCTCTTCGTGATGATGTGGATCCGCTGGACGCTGCCCCGGCTGCGCTACGACCGCCTGATGAGCCTGGGCTGGAAGATCCTGCTCCCACTGGGTCTGACCAACATCCTCATCACCGGCGCGGTGGTGGCGCTGCGAGCCGCCTGATGGGCCGGCCGCCCGGAGCCTTCGCGTGCTCAGCGTGACCAGGGCCGCCGCCCCGCTCCAGCCGGGGACGGGGGCCATCACCGACAGCGCCGATCCGCTCACCACCACGTCGGAGGAGGACCATGTTTAAGGAGATCGCGCGAGGCATGGCCTTCACGCTGCGGCAGATGTTCCGGAAGCCCATAACGGTTCAGTGGCCGGAGGAGCAGAAGCCGGTCTCACCGCGACATCGGGGCCGTCACATCCTTCATCGCTATGACAACGGCCTGGAGAGGTGCATTGGCTGCGAGCTGTGCGCCGCCGCCTGCCCGGTGGGGTGCATCTATGTCGGCTCCGCGGAGAACGATCCGGACAACCCGGTGTCCCCCGGCGAGCGCTACGCGGAGCGGTACGAGATCAACCTCATCCGCTGCATTTACTGCGGTTACTGCGCGGAAGCCTGCCCCACCGAGGCGATCACGTTGGGGCCGGCCTTCGAGGGCGCCGCCTACCGCCGTGAGACCACCGTAGCCACCAAGCAGGACCTCCTCGAGGCCTGGCCCAACTTCGAGCGATCCCGGGGGCCCCTCAACCCGCGCGGCGCCGGAGCCGACCAGCGGGAGAGCGCCGACGCCGGACCGGGGGTGCCGCCGAGACGTGCCTGGGAGACCGCCGATCAGGAGCGGATAAAGACCCAGGGGCGTGAGTTTCCCCATCCCGGCGCCGGTGGCATCCCCGCCCACGTGCCCTCGGTGACCGAGCCCAGCGGCGAATGAACCTCCTGCTCACCATCTTCGGGCTGCTCGCCCTGGTCAGCGCACTGGGCGTGGTGATCTGCCGCAAGACGGTGTACTCGGCGCTGAGCCTGGTCGGCAACGTCGCCTCCCTGGCGGTGGTGTACCTGCTGCTCAATGCCCAATTCCTCTTCGCCGTACAGCTGATCATCTACGCGGGTGCGGTGGTGGTTCTCTTCATCTTCATCATCGCCCTGCTCAATCCCGAGCGCGAGGACCGGCCCGCCGCAGACCTGCGCCTGGTCGTCGGGATCGCCGGGGTGTTCGCGGTCACCGTGGGCATGGTGCTGGTGGCCACCAACGGGATCACCACCACCGAGAGGGGGCTGCGCGGCGCCCAGGTGGGAGCCAACAGCGGGCCTCCCCGGGAGCCCGGCGCGATAGACGAATGCGCGCCCTCCGCGCCGACGCGCTGTCACGATCCGTACCATGCCTTCCAGTTCAGGCCCGATGATGTCAATGATCCCCGGGCGGGGAATGTCCAGACCACGGGCGGCCAGCTCTTCACCACCTTTCTGCTCCCCTTCGAGATCACCTCCCTGCTCCTCCTGGTGGCCGCCATCGGCGCCGTGTACCTGACCCGCCGTCCGGACCAGGACGACCGCGCGGCGCCGCCTGATCGCCAGGGGCGCCGCGGCCGTGGTACGAGGCCGCCGGCCGTGAGCCGGTCAGGGGCCGCCCCATCGCGACTCGCCGTGGGTGGCCTGCGTGCCCTGCCCGGGGCCGAGGAGCCACACGGGGGGCGGAGGGTGGCGCCCGCGGCTGAGACGGCTCCGGACTGATGGTCACCCGTGAGGCTCTGCCCTACCTGCTCGGCCTCGCCGCCGCGCTGTTCACCATCGGCGCCACGGGGGTGCTGATCCGGCGAAATCCGATCATAGTCTTCATGTGCATCGAGCTCATGCTCAATGCCGTCAATGTCGCCTTCATCTCGTACGGCCTCTTCCTGAATAGCCAGGAGGGACAGATCTTCGCGTTCATGGTGAGCGTCGTGGCGGCGGCGGAGGTGGTCGTTGGCCTGGCGCTGATCACCCAGGTGTTCCGGATCGGTCGTGAGCTCGATGTCGACGCTCTGAGCGAGCTTCGGGAATGAGCAACACCGCCGTCACCATGATCTGCGGGCTGACCCTGCTGCTGCCTCTGGCGGGATCGCTGCTGAACGGCCTGCTGGGGCCCCCTCTTGGGCGGCGCTTCGTCAACATCGTCGGCCCCGGGAGCATCGCGGCGGCCTTCGCCATCGCCTGCCTGGCACTGGCCGGCACGCTGGGCGCTGCCGAGGAGCACCGCTCGCTGACCGTCCACCTGTGGCAGTGGATGGACCTGGGCCACGGCAGCCTCAGCGCCGGCATGGACCTCACTCTTGATCCGCTGAGCTGCGTGATGCTGGTGATCATCACCGGCGTGGGTTCGCTGATCCACTGGTACAGCGTCGGCTACATGGAGCACGAGCCGGAGATCGCCCGATTCTTCGCCTACAAGAACTTCTTCGTGTTCTCCATGATCCTGCTGGTGCTGGCTGGCGACCTGATGATCCTCATCATCGGCTGGGCGCTGGTGGCGCTCAGCAGCTACCTGCTGATCGGCTTTCACCATGAGCGCCCCAGCGCAGTGGCGGCGGCGCGCAAGGCCTTTATCACGCAGGTGATCGGCGACGTCGCCCTGGTGATCGCGGCATTCATGATCGTCACCAACGTGCGCGGACCAGGCGGCCGGGATCACATCTTCTCGCTGAGCCTCCCGGTGATCTTCGACAACGCCACCTCCTTCCCGCATGGCGGGGCATTGCTCACCGGGATCTGTCTGCTGCTCGCCCTGGCGGCGTTCGCCAAGAGCGCCCAGTTCCCGCTTCACACATGGCTTCCGGACGCCATGGAGGGACCGACGCCGGTGTCGGCGCTGATCCACGCCGCCACCATGGTCACCGCCGGGGTCTACCTGATCGCCCGCTTTCATCCCCTGTTCGACCGTTCACCGGTGGCTCAGGGTGTGGTGGCCTGCGTGGGAATGGGCACGGCGCTGATGGCGGCCATCATCGCCCTCAGCCAGATCGACATCAAGCGGGTCATCGCTTACTCCACCATGTCGCAGATCGGCCTGATGACCTTCGCGGTCGGCATCGGAGCCTACACTGCCGCCCTCTTCCATCTGGCCGTGCACGCCATCTTCAAGGCGCTGCTGTTCCTGGGGGCGGGCAACGTCATCCACGCGCTGCACGACGAGCAGGACATCCGCGCCATGGGCGGCGTCGGCGCCACCATGCGCTGGACGGAGCGCTGGTTCCTCTGTGGCTCCTTCGCGCTGGCCGGAGTCCCCTTCTTCGCCGGCTGGTTCAGCAAGGAGGGCCTGCTGGGCTTCGGCACGGTGAACGGCCCCGGGTCGGATTCCTGGCTTCTCTACCTGCTGGGGCTGCTGCTCAACGTGCTGACCGGGCTGTACGCCTTCCGGCTCTGGGCGATCGTGTTCCGTGGCGTCCCCCAGACGGCCCGCGTGTACGCCGCCCACGAGGCCCGGCGCGTGATGCTGGCACCGGTCGCCGTCCTCGGCGTGCTCAGCGTGGCCGCCGGCCTGTTCCTGCAGTGGCCGGTGAGCGTTTTCGGCTTCTCCGCCCACGCCTTCAACAGCTTCCTCGAGCCCGTCTTCACCAGCCCCGTCAGCGGCCGGATCGCAGGGGAGCCCGGTGCCGCGGTGGCCTGGCTGGGAATCATCACCGGCACCGCGGCCAGCCTGCTGGGCGTCGGGGCGGCGATGCGACTCTGGCTGCAGCGGCGCCCGGAGCCCGAGGTGGTGGCCAATCAGCTTCCCCGCCTGGTCACCCGGCTCTCGCTGCACCGCTTCTATGTCGACGAGCTCTACGACGCCGTTCTGGTGCAGCCTATCCGCACCGCCGCCAGGGCCATGCGCCGGGTGGTCGAGCCGGTGGTCATGGACGGCTGGGTCAGGGGCACGCGCGATCTCTTCGCCGACCTCAGCCTGGCGGTGCGGTCCTCGGAGACCGGGATGGTTCGCGACTACGCCACCTACACCATGGCCGGGGCCGTGGCCTTCCTGACGGCGATGCTGGTGGTGGTGCTGCGATGAGCGGTCAGCCCCCCTGGCTGACCCTGGTGCTGGTGCTGCCACTGCTCGGCGCGGCGCTGATTCAGCTGCTGCCCGGGACTGCCCATCGGGCCATCCAGGGGGTCACCGTCGCCGCCACCCTGGTGACCGCGGTGATCGTGGCCGGACTGGTCGCCCACCTCGGGGATGGGGCGAGCCTGGGTGGTCCCCTCAGCTTCCACTTCGAGGAGCACCACGACTGGATACCGGCGATAGGGACGTCGTTCCACCTCGGTCTCGACGGCCTCTCCAGCTGGCTGCTCGCCCTCAATGCCGGGCTCTTCCTCCTCGCCGCCCTGGCCATGCAAGCACGCTCCACCCGACGGCCGCGCTTCTTCTGCACGCTGCTGCTGCTCACCGAGACGGCAACGGCCGGCGTGCTCCTCAGCGTCGACCTTCTCCTCTTCTACCTCTTCTGGGAGGCGGTGCTCATCCCGCTCTATCTGATTCTGAGCGGCTACGGCGGTGCCGACCGCGGGCGGGCCACCCTGAAGTTCGTCGTCTACACGGTGGCTGGGAGCCTGCTCATGCTGCTCTCCATCATCTACCTGGCCGTGCAATCCGGCACGGGCAGCTTCGACCTCCAGACGCTCCTGCTCAACCCCTCGCTGGACCGGCGCCAGCTGCTCCTGCCCTTCGTCGCCTTCGCCCTGGCCTTTGCCATCAAGGTGCCGCTGGTTCCGTTCCACACGTGGCTACCCGATCTGTACGCCTCGGCCCCACCCGCGGTGCTCATCTTCCTGGCGGGCATCGTCAGCAAGCTGGGCGCCTACGGGCTGATCCGGTACGGGCTCACGCTCTTTCCGGGAACGGTTCACGATCTCCAATGGTTGCTCACCGGCCTGGCCATCCTCAGCATCATCTACGGAGCTCTGATGGCCCTCGCCGAAAGGGACATCAAGCGCATCGTCGCCTATGCCAGCGTCAGCCACCTGGGCTTCGTGTGTCTGGGAATCTTCGCGCTCAACGCCAACGGGATCAACGGGGCCATCCTGCAGATGGTCAACCACGGAATCGTCATCGCTGCCCTCTTCCTGGTGGTGGGGGTGATCGAGGCCCACACGGGCACTCGTGACCGTCACGAGCTCTCCGGGCTGGAGCGGCGGATGCCATGGCTGTATGCCCTCTTCCTGGTCGTCACCCTGGCAGCCCTGGGCATGCCGGGGATGGGCACCTTCGCCGGCGAGTTCACCATCATGCTGGGCGCCTTCCAGGTCTCCTGGGTGCTCGCCGCCCTGGCCGGGGCCGGGGTGGTGCTGGCCTGCTGGTACATGCTGCGATTGCACCAGGGTCTGATGCACGAGCCGCCACGGCCACGAACCGAGCAGGTCACCGACATCCATCTCCGCGAGGGGCTCCTGCTGGCCCCGCTGGTGGGCCTGATGATTCTTCTGGGCATGTACCCACGGCCTGTGGGTGAGGTCGCCCGGGACAGCGTCGGGCAGTACGTGAAGCTGGCCGACGGAGCGCCGGCCCGCCCCCCCTCGGGCTCCCTGCCGCCGGCGCCATGAGCCTGCTGCTCAACCTGCCGGCGCTGACCACTCCCAGTGGACGCGACCTGGTGGGACTGCTGCCGGAGCTCATCCTGGCCGGTGCCTTCCTCGTCCTCA
Organism: Candidatus Dormibacteria bacterium; assembly: GCA_046263035.1. Classification (GTDB taxonomy): domain Bacteria; phylum Chloroflexota; class Dormibacteria; order Aeolococcales; family Aeolococcaceae; genus JBHELP01. The sequence continues at coordinate 6,981 of JBHELP010000231.1, forward strand.
TGCTTCTCGATCTGGTGACCCCGCCGACACGGCGAGCCCTGCTGGCGGCCTTCAGCGTCGTGGCGCTGCTGACCGCCCTTGCCTTCACCGTGTGGGGCTGGTTCGATGCCGAGCATGCCCGGACGGTGTACTCGGGCTCCTTCGCCTATGACCGCTTCGGGCTCTTCATCAACGGCATCCTGCTGATCAGCGCGGCGCTGGTGGTGGTGATGAGCCCCCAGTACCTGAACCGGCGGGGACTGCACCATGGCGAGTATTACGCGCTGATCCTGGCGTCCACGGTGGGCATGATGCTGCTGGCGGGAGCGGCCAGCCTCATGGTGATCTTTCTGGCGATCGAGCTTCTCTCCATCTCCCTGTACATCCTCAGCGGCTTCGCGCGCACCGAGGAGCGGTCCCAGGAAGCTGCCCTGAAGTACTTCCTGCTGGGCAGCTTCGCGTCCGCCTTCCTGCTCTTCGGCATGGCATTGATCTACGGCGAGACCGGCCACACCCAGCTGGAGCAGATCGCCCTGGCCATCCATACCAGTCCCAATGCCGACCCGATGATCCTCATCGGCGTCGTCCTGCTCCTGGTGGGCTTTGCCTTCAAGGTCAGCGCGGCTCCCTTCCACGCCTGGACACCCGATGTCTACCAGGGTGCCCCCACGTCGGTCACCGCCTTCATGAGCGTGGCCACCAAGGTGGCCGCCTTCGCCTCACTGATCCGGGTCTTCACGTACACCTTGCCCGACATCTACAGCCGCTGGGCCGCGGTCGTGACCCTGGTGGCCATAGCCTCGATGGTGGTGGGCAACCTGGCCGCCCTGACCCAGACCAGCCTCAAGCGGATGCTGGCCTACTCCGGGATTGCCCAGGCCGGCTACATCCTCATCGGCGTCGCCGTGCTCAGCACCCGCGCCGGTGACAACGGGACCCTGGTCATCGACCCTTTGGGAACCGTCGGCTCGCTGTACTACCTGGCCGCCTACACCGTCACCAATCTCGGAGCCTTCGCAGTGATCACCGTCATGGCGGGCCGCGGCGAGGACATGGACAGCTATTCATCCCTGCGCGGGCTAGGCTTCCGGCGACCCTATGTCGCCGCGGCGATGGTTCTCTTCCTCCTGTCGCTGGCGGGCTTCCCACCCACCGCGGGCTTCGTCGGCAAGCTCCTGGTGTTCAGGGCGGCCGTCAACGCGGGCCAGATCCAGCTCGCCCTCTGGGGAGTGGCCACCAGCGCCGTGGCCGCCTTCTACTACCAGCGCGTGGGCCTGCTCATGTACACCCGCCCGGCGGCGGGGGAGGAGCCGTATCAGTGGTCGAGGACCACCCTGTCCGGCGGGCTGGTCATCGCCGCCACCAGCGCCGGGACCCTGATCCTGGGGATCGCCGTGGTGTGGGTCTACGCAGCGGCCTCGGCGGCCCAGCAGGGGCTTCTGCCACTGCCGGGCTGACAGACGGGCACCCAGCGTCCGCTCTACCGCGCCGGCTTCAACTCATACCCAGCCCCGGCGGGACGACGTGTCCGGCCGCGGCCCAGCAATCCCGCGTGCGGGCCCGGCACTCCCCGATGCCGGCCCGGCAATCCCCCTGCCGGCCCGACCATCGCCGATGGGGGTCCGAACCATCGCCGATGCCGGCCAGCGACCGCCTCCGGCCGCGCTCGACTCAGGCGGCGCTTCGGGCAAAGGACCGGGCGGAGATCCAGAGGGTGATCACGGCAAGGAGAGTCATGACCACCACACCCCTGGCCACGCTGGCCGTTGCCAGCTGGCCGTTGAAGAGGTCACGCGTCGCGTCGACGGCGTAGCGAAGGGGGTTGAGGGCGCTGATCCACTGCAGCCAGCCCGGCGCCAGCGAGAGCGGCAGCAGGATCCCGGAGAGCAGCAGAAGCGGCAGGCTCAGTGTGTTGAGCATCGGCGCCAGCGCATCCTCACTGCGCAGCCAGAGGCTCAGCGCATAGGAGGTGGACACCAGGACCAGTCCGATGAGGCCGAGCAGGCCGATGGCCACCACCAGGCCGAGGAAATGGATGCGCAGCCCGAAGGGTATGGCGGCCAGGATCAGGAGCACCCCCTGGACGAGCAGGATGACGATGTCCCGGAACGCCCGGCCGAGAAGCAGGGCCAGCCGGCTGACCGGCGTCACCCGCATTCGCTCGACGACGCCGTTGCGCACCTCGGCGATCAACCCCAATCCCACGAACAGGGTGCCGAAGATCCCCAGCTGGATCAGCAAGCCGGGGACGAAGACGTTGAAGGCCCGGTCGGCAGGCAGACCGGGCCCGGTCAGCGACGTGAGCAGGGGCCCGAAGAGGACGAGAAAGTACAGGGGCTGGGTCAGGCTGACCACCACCCACACCGGATTGCGCAGGGCGATCCCCATGGAGCGCTCGAACATCAGCCACGTGTCCCGGAGGGTCTTCATGCCATCTCCTGGGGCAGCGTCTTCATGCCGCCTGCTCGCACCTTCATGCCGCCACCTCAAGCGGCATCTTCGTGCCGCCTGCTCGGGCAAGCACCTTCATCCCCCCGCTCGCGAGCCTCTTCATGCGGCCTGCTCGCGGAGCGACCGGCCGGTCTGGTGGAGAAAGACGTCATCAAGAGACGGGCGCGCCATGGCGATGCTGACCAAGGTGAGGCCGGCCCCCTCGATGAGCCGGAGGATCATGGGCATTGCCGTCTCGCCCCGCTCCACGTAGAGGCGGATGGTGGCCTCGTCGCCGGTCGCCTCGCGGACGAAGCTCTGACCCTCCAGCAGCGCCAGGGCATCCCGACCACGGACATCCGCGATCCCCAGCGTTATCGCATCGCCGGCGATTCTTCGCTTCAGCTCATCGGCGGTGCCGCCGGCCACGATTCGGCCATGGTCGATGATGGCCAGACGATCGCAGAGGGCATCCGCCTCCTCGAGATAGTGGGTGGTGAGGAAGATCGTCGTGCCGCCGAGGCGCAGCCTGCGTATCTCATCCCACAGATGGGCTCGGCTCTGCGGATCCAGGCCGGTCGTCGGCTCGTCCAGGAAGAGCAGCCTGGGCCGGTGGATGAGCCCGAGCCCCAGGTCGAGGCGCCGCCGCTGCCCGCCCGAATACGTTCCGCAGCGGCGGTCGGCCGCCTCCTCGAGCTCGAGCAGGCGCACGGTCTGATCGGCTCGCTCGGCCGCCTGCAGCCGGTTCATGCCGTACAGCCGTGCCTGGAGGACCAGCTCGCGTCGCCCGGTCACGGTGGGATCGCTGCCCCCCGTCTGGGCCACATAGCCGATCCGCCGGCGCACCTCGCGTGGGTCGCGGCGCAGGTCACAGCCGGCGACGGTCGCCTCACCATCGCTGGGCTCCAGCAACGTGGCCAGCATCCGTAACGTGGTGGTCTTGCCGGCCCCGTTGGGCCCCAGGAAGCCGAATATCTCGCCCGCGGCCACGGCCAGATCGACGCCGGCAACGGCCTCGATTGTGTTCCGGCGGTGCTGAAAGGTCCTCCTCAGTCCATGGGTCTCGATCATCGCCCCGCCTCTCGGCCAGAGGGAGGGCATGGTGACACCGGCTTCAGGCAGGGCATGGCGGGGCCAGCTTACGACCACCAGGAGGCGGACGCCGCCGCGCTGGTCCGGACCAAGGGCGCTTTCACCTATTCTCTGCACCGATGGTGGTCCCCGCCGCGACCGCACGGAGGATGGACGGAGTGAATGGCCGCTGAGATCGAGACCGGCCGCCGCCGGCGGCTGAGGGTGCTCGCCGCGGCAGCTGGAGCACGGGGGGCCGGATGCGGTGGCCGTTGAGATAGACACCGAGTTGAGCCGCCGGCTGACGGCGATCGCCGGTGAGGCATCCCTCTCGGGTGGCGTGGCGCTCCCCTCATCCGCGGCCGAGGTGGCCGCCATGGTGGCAGTCCTGGCCGACATGCGGCACCCCATGGCCGTGCACAGCGGCCCCCTCGACGAGGCCGCAGGGGCCGGGATGCCGATCTCCCTCAGCCGCCTGACGGGGATTGCCGTCGACCGGCCGAACCTGGTTGTTCGCGCCGAGGCGGGGGTCACCATCGCCGATCTGCGCGCCGCGGTGGACCGCGAGGGCCAGGCCGTCGTGGGGCTCCCCGGCAGCACGGACGCTCAGCGGGTTGGAGCCCTCATCGCCCGGGGTGAGGTACCCCGCCGTGCCCTCACCGGCATCGAGCTGGTGCTCAGCACCGGAGAGCTGGTGGTCTCCGGGGGACGCGTCCTCAAGGATGTGGCCGGCTATGACCTGGCCGCCGCCATGCTGGGCAGCATGGGCCGCCTGGCACTGATCGTCGCCGCCACCTTCCGTCTCCAGCCGGCCGGGGCACGTGTGGCCGCCGGCGCGCCCGGGGGTGCCCGGCACACCGGCGGCTCCGCCGCGGCGGTGGCATTCGATCCCGGCAGCCTACTACGCTGAGGACCACGCCCCCGGCGGTGGCGAGACACGTGGACGCTCGGCGCCGTCTGCGCCTGTTCTGGCGAGAGTACACGAGGATGCGCACCGCCATCTTCTTCCTGATCGGGGTGGTGCTCATCGTCCTGATCGGTTCCTTTGTGCCCCAGCAGGACACGTCGGCGCAAACCAAGGTGGACGAGTTCACCGCGGCACACCACAATCTCAACAGCCTCGGCGCCCACGTGGGGCTTCCCCTCACCGAGGTTTTCGTGTCGCCGGTCTTCTATGTCCTCCTCGGCAGCCTCTACCTGGCCCTGGGAGCGTGCGTGCTACGCCGAGGGCGAGCCCTTGTCCAGCGGACCCTGAGGGGCCACAGGCGCACCCCCCAGTACTGGGGCGAATGGGGGTCGTGGCTGTTCCACACCAGCTTCTTCGTCCTCCTCGTGGCGGTGGTGTGGGGCAAGGCCACGGGCTTCCAGGGCATTGCGACCATCACCGAGGGAGAGCGCTTCACCGAGGCTCGGGCCGGCTTCGACACCATCCAGGAAGGCCTTCTCTTCAACGGGCACCATGCCGGTTACCAGGTCCGCCTCAACCACTTCAACGCCACCTACGACAGCCGCGGCGCGCCCCGGGACTATGTCAGCAACGTCACCCTTCTCGAGGGGGGCAGGCCGGTGGTGACCCGTGATATCCGGGTCAACGACTTCCTGGGCCACGACGGCGTCGACCTCTACCAGCAGGACTACGGGTGGGCGCCACGCATTGTGGTGAGGAACCCCGCCGGCGCGACGGTGTACGACGGGACCATCCAGTTCTTTGGCGAGAACAAGGGTGTGCAGACTGGGATCCTCAAGGTTCCCGGCTTCAACTACACGATCCCCGGGGCCCGGCAGCCGCTCCAGCTGGGCGCCAGGATGGCGATCTTCCCCGATGCCCAGACCATCGCCCACGTCAACCCCGACGGAACCGTGGACCCGCTCGCCACCAACTACGGACCGGGGGGGTTCGAGGCCCGCAACCCGGTGATCCAGCTACAGCTGTTCGTCGGCGACCTGGGCCTCGACAGCGGGCCCCCCCAGAACGTCAACCAGCTGGAGACCAGAAGGATGCAGCCGTACTTCAGCGACGGCCGCCCGGTGCCGATCCCGCTGCGGGCCACTCAGCCCTTCGATGTCCCGGCCGGCCAGGGAGAGTCCGCACAGTTCACCGTCTCATTCCCGGAGCTGAAACAGTACTCGCTCTTCATGGTCAAGAAGGACGACGGCGTACCCTTCATCTACGCCGGCTTCATCCTGATCATGGCAGGCATGATGACCAAGCTGTACCTCAGGCCCCTGCTGGAGCATCGCGCCTCCCGGCGCCCGGGCCTGCTCCCCGCGGACCAGGTCTGGCGGGATTCCGTCTCGGGCGAGGGCGGCAGGGAACCCGCTCCGGCGCAGACGCCTGCATCCCAGCCGCCACCCGATCTGGAGCCGGCCGGCTCGGTGGGAGCCGGCCGCTCAGGAGCTTCGCGCTAGGTGCGGCTGCCGGCGGTCGGCGCCGCCGCAGGCGCCCCGAGGCGCTCTGGCGACAGGTAGGTCTTGTTGACCAGCGTCTCCCCCTCGTAGGTCAGCTCGATCACGCCGCCCTTGGCGCACTGGAGGCGGTGCAATGCCCGAGCGGGCAGTCCGTCGGTCTCCACTGAGAAGGCCTGTATGGGGTCGCCGTGGCTGATGCAGATTCCCCCTTCGCCGGGGTGGGCACGGAGAAGGCGCAGGAGTGGCGCCCTCACCCGACCGGCCATCTCCGCGATCCGCTCGTCCTGAGGTAACAGCCCCGGACGGACCATGTGGACCATCCAGAGGGGGCGTCGCCAGGGAACATCCCTGGGTTTGACGCCCTGTAGGTAGTGACCGAACCGGGCCTCGATCAACTCCTCGGTGGTGTCGACCGTGGCTCCATCAAGGTGCGCGGCGATGATGGCCGCCGTCTGCTGAGCGCGCTCCAGGGGACTGCTGAGGATTCTCCCGACGGACCGGGCGGCGAAATACTCACCGAGGGCGTGCGCCTGCTGGACGCCCTTGTCGCTCAGCGGGAAGCCCGGGAGGTGCCCGTACAGCACTCCCTGGGGATTGCGCACCTCGCAGTGGCGCACAAGGTGCAGTCGGGTGAGCGGGGGGGATGGCACCAGGCGGATGCTACGCAACCGACCGGAAGGGCCGGATCAGTCGAGCCTCAGCCCGGGGGGATACAGGTGGTAATTGGCGGCGCAGGCTGCCTGCCCCCCCTCGTGTACCGCCGTGGCCACCTGGTGAGCGTGGAGGCGGGTCACATCGCCGGCGGCATAGACCCCAGGCACATTGGTGCACTGCTCGGAGTTCACCGTTATCCAGCCATCGTCAGAAAGCTGCAGGCCGAGCCCCTCGGCCAGGCCGGCCTCGGCGGTGGTCCCCTGGAGAGAGAAGAGAACCTCAAGTGGTAACTCCCGTCCTGCCCCGGTGGTGATCGACCGGAAGTGGCCCCCGCTGCCCCGGACCTCCTGGATGCGGTCGCTGACGACCTGGATTCCCACGGCGTCCAGGCGCTCCCTGACTGGTTGCGAGAGATCGTCGTCATCGCGGTTGGTCAGCACGGTGACCCTGTCGGTGAACCGAGTCAGCTGAAGCGCCTCGCAGGCGGCGGCATCGGTGTGGCCGACGACCACCACGCGACGCCCCCGGTTGGCGTATCCGTCACAGGTGAGGCACCAGAACATGGTGCGGCCGACATAGTCCTCCCAATTGGGGAAATGCGGATAGTGATCACGCACGCCGGTGCAGAGGATCACCGCCTCGGCGCGATGCTCACCAGACGCGGAGACGGCCACAAACCCCTCCCCGTCCCGACGAAGTGATGCGACGCGCTCGTCCCGGCACGTCACGTGGGCATACTCACCGAGCTGTTGGCGGCCCAGCTCTCGCAGCTTGACCGCGGGCACTCCTCCCGGGAAACCGAGATAGTTGTGATTGACCTGATGGTGGGTCGAGCGACCGTGGCCGGCGTCGAAAACGGCAACGCTGCGCGCATAGCGGGCCAGGTAGAGGGCGCTGGAGAGACCGGCGGGTCCGCCTCCCACCACGATCACCTCGCTGTGCCTGCTGCTCATCCAGCGCCATCGTCCCCGATCGGGACCGACCGGGGCGCCACGGTGACGGGGGGAGCGGGCATACTTCGAGAGGGGAGGGGGCCTATCGACAACGATCACGGAGGTTCACCATGACCGCTGCCTTCATCGGCGTTGGCGTGCTGTTGCTCGTAGCCCTGATCGGCGTGATCATCCATATCGGGATGAACGCCTCCAATGTCGCCACACCCTGGACAGAGCGTTACAGGTCCGACAAGGGCTCGGGCAAGGGAAAATAGAGCCCCTCCGGCGCATCTGCCGCCCGGCGGATCTTGCCCGCCAGTTGTGGGTCAACGTCGGCACGCCCTGGGCCGCCGTCCTCATCGGAGCCCTGGCGATCCGGCTCGCGCTGGCCCCCTTCCACGGCTTCTTCGCCGATCTCCAGGCATACGTCGACTGGGGGAACCTCGTTCGCCATCACCCTCTGGACCCCTACTCGGCGGGCGCCGACGCATACCGTCAGGGCCGGCTCGTCTTTCCCCCCAATTATCCGCCGCTCACACTGGACGCCTACGCGTTCCTGACCCAGATTCATGTCTGGCTGGCCGCAGGCGGCGCCGCCCAGCCGTCAGCGCTCTCGGTGCGGGCCTCACCGGGCCTGGCGGCGCTCATGAAGCTGCCTTCGCTGGTCAGCGACCTCTCCTGCGCCACCGCCCTCCTGGTCATCGGCCGGCGGGTGGCGACGCCTCGACGTGCTCTGCTGGTGGCCGCCCTGTGCGCCCTGTCGCCGGTGCTCATGGTCGACGGGGCGCTGTGGGGGCAGACCGATGGGGTGGGGGCCGGTCTGGTGCTGGTCGCGCTGCTCTGTGCCCTGCGGGGTCACGGCGCCTCCGCCGGCCTGGCCGGCGCCGCCGCGGTGATGCTCAAGCCCCAGCCCCTGGTCTTTCTGCCGCTCATCACCGTCTACCTATGGCGGCGATGGGGGAGGCCCGAACTCGGCCGGGCCGCGGCGGCCGGAGCGGCCACTGTCCTGGCGGTCTGGCTGCCCTACCTGGCCGGTCATGCGGGCGAGGTGACCGCCTTCGCCGGCAACCTGTCCACCGTCGTGGACGCCTATCCGCAGGCCAGCCTCAACGCCTTCAACCTGTGGTGGCTGCTGGGTCTGGCCGATGTGCAACACGCCGCGCCCCATCTTGCCGGCCTCTCCATAGATCTGGTCGGCACCCTGATCGTCGGGGCCACCGTGGCCGCCGTCTGCCTGTCGACGGCCCGGGACCCGACCGAGGGCCGGCTGCTCCTCGGTGCCGCCCTCATCGCCGCCGTCTTCTTCGTGGCCGGGTCCCTGCAGCATGAGCGCTACCTACTGCCCTGCGTGCCACTGCTGGCCGCCGCGGCGCTGTACAACCCATCGCACCTGTGGTGGTTCGCGCTGTCCTCCGCCACCACCCTGCTCAACATGCTCTTGGTCGCACTGCCGCCGGTATCCCCAGGAGAACGGCTCAGCCGCCTGGACTGGTTGTATGAGCCACATTCCACGGTCGCCCGGCTGGTGGCCGCAACCAACGTCGCATTGGCCTTGATCCTCGCGCAGCGATTCCTGAGCACGAGAGGGAGAGCTCCGGCGCTCAGAGTGAAGTGACCCCTCCGCTCGGCACGGCAACGGACCGACACTGTGTTCTACGATGGTGGCGTGGATGGTGGCGCGCTGAGCCCTCGACGTACCAGGACCTTCGCCGTGGCGGCACTGTCGGTCCTGCTGTGCCTTCCCCTGACCCTGTCCGAGTCCTGGGCCGCGCGGGCGACGGCAAACGATCCGCAGCTCGTCTCGGGGGCCCAGTGGGCCTTGACCGGTGCCCCGGCGAGCATCAACGCCCCGGCGGCGTGGTGCGTGAGCAGCGGCGCAGGAGTGCTGGTCGCCGACATCGACACCGGCGCCGACTTCTCGCACCCCGACCTGGCCGGCAAGCTCATCGCCGGAGGCAGGTTCACCAACGGCGACGGCTCGCCGGCAGCGGGGGGCGTTGGTGATGACAACGGGCACGGCACGATGACCACCGGTCTGATGGTTGCCAACACCAACAACGGCATCGGCATCGCCGCCGTCGCTCCCGGCGCTCGGGCACTCATCGTCAAGGTGTTGAACTCCGACGGCTCGGGCTCACCGGCAGACGTGGCGGCGGGCATCCGCTATGCCCTCAACTACCGCGGTCCCGGCGGGGAGCGCGTCCGGGTCATCAACCTCAGCATCGGAGGTGACACCCCGGCGCTTCTGAACACCGTTCTCGCCGGTACTCCGCTGGCAGCCGGCACCGAGGTTCAGGACGCCATCACCTCGGCCGCCGCGGGCGACGTCGCCGTAGTGGCTGCCGCCGGCAACGGGGGTGACGGGCTGCTCTCACCCAACGACTACGGCCGGCTGTCCGGCATAGCCCTGGTGGCGGGCGCGGTGGGCCGCAACGGCGCGCGCGCCTTCTACTCCACCAACGGCAACATCTTCGCCCCCGGCGGGGACTCGATGGGCGGCCGGGACGCCCAGCACGAGATCACGGCGACGACGCTGGGGGGCGGTTACGGAATCGCCCAGGGAACCTCCTTCGCGGCGCCCCACGTTGCCGGCGCCGTCGCCCTCCTGATGGGGACGGGCCGGTACAGCGCGGCGTCGGCCCGGCAGCAGATTTTGAGCACAGCGGCCGCGCGCGAAGGCCTGGCTGAGCTCGACGCCGGCGCCGCGCTGGGTGCGGCGGGCTCCTGCGTGCCGTCCGGCGCGGCGGTGGCCACGACGGCCCGCCACACGACGCCCACACACCGAGCCACTGCCAGGCATACCGCGACGCGTCGCCGCTGAGTCCGGCCGGCCAGCCGGCTGCGGCTCAGCGCGCCCTGAACGCCGGGTGCGTGGGCAACAGCTGCTCGTCGAGCGCACCGCCGGCGGCGATGTACTCGAGGATGCTGCGATCGGTCAGCCACTCGAGCGGAGCCCGGTCGTCCGTCATCTGTTGTGCTGAGCGATCGCCGGCGACTGTGTCGCGGTTGTAGAGGTCGGCCAACGGTCGTAGCTGCGGATCAACCTCGCCGACCGCCGGAGGTGACGCTGCGTCGCCGTCACCGGTGACCACCAGCTCGTTGAAGCGAAGGGCCGGCCAGCGCCAGACCTGCGGAAAGACACCCGAGAGGGTGGCCTCTATGGCGTGGGCGAGGCGCTCGTCACCGGGGATGCGTTCCACATTGAGCGCCAACCGGCCGCCCGATTGAAGATGTTCGCGCGCCAGGGTGAAGAACTCCCGGGTGGCCAGCTGAAAGGGGATGTATGGCTGTCGATAGGCGTCGACCACAATCATGTCCCAGCGATCGTGCGACAGCTCCAGGAAGGTACGGGCGTCGCCGTCGTGGGTGACCAGGCGCGGATTGTCGCCGAGGCCCAGCCAGCGGCGCCCGAGGGCGGTGACCTCGGGATCCACCTCGACACCGTCTATCTCGGCCTCCGGCTCGAAGCGGCCCAGGGCGCGCGCCGTGGTTCCCCCCGCGTTGCCCAGGATGAGGATCCGGCGAACCGGATGACGGATCAGCGGCGGCACGATCAGGAACATGTCCCATTCGCCGCCGGTGAGGACCTCGTCCCGCCGCCACACCGAGTGGGCGGTGACCCCCTCATTGAGTGCCAGGTTGCGCGCGCCATCGGGCTCGCCCACCACCTGGATGAACTGCTCCGCCGATTCCCGCTCGACAATCAGACCGGCCCGCTCCTTCACGGTCCCGGGAGGCACCAGGATCAGAACCGCGATGAGCGCCAGAGCGACCACGGCATGGCGTCGCAACAGCACGGCGGCACCCATGCACAACGCCGCCGCGGCGCCCAGCATGGTCCGTTGCGTGCCGATCAGAGGGATCGTCACCAGCGCCGGCAGGAAGGTGCCGGCGATGCTGCCGATGGTGGAGAGGGCATAGAGGCGCCCGGCCACCGTCCCGGCTCGGCTGACATCGTCCACGGCGAGCCGGACGGCGAAGGGCGACACCATCCCCAACAGGGTGACCGGAACGGAGAAGAGCACCATGGTGGCGAAGAAGGAGGCGACCGCCGCCCCGGCCGACACCGATGAAAAGGCGGACAGGGCAAGCCGCAGGAGCGGCCGTGCGATGAAGGGAAGCAGGGCGATGATCCCGGCGGCGACCAGGATGATCAGCCCCAGCCGGCGCGGCGACGGGTGACGGTCGGCGATCCGGCCCCCGTACCAGTAGCCGACCGAGAGATAGATCAGGATCAGCCCGATGATGTTCGCCCATACGATGGTGGAGCTCCCGAAGAAGGGGGCCAGCAGCCTTGAAGCGGCAATCTCGGTGGCCAGTGTCGCCGCCCCACACGTGAAGACCACCACGCCGAGCCTGGTCGCGGGAGCCGGCATCGGCACAACCATAGCGAGTGGGCGCTGCCTCCCCAGGCTGGCGACACCGGGGCCAGGCTCGCTTCCTTGTTCATGTCCACTAACCTTTGGCTGATGACGGCGGCACGCGCGGGTGAGCGATGCGTGTTCTGCGACCGGCCCACGGCCGCTCCACCGTACCGGCCACGCCGGAGTGTTCTCACCTTCCGTGATCGCCGGACGCAGGCGATGCGTCAGGTCCAGATGCCGAGGGAGGTGGCTCTGTGCGAACGATGTCAACGGGATGAGGCGCTGCTCGCCGGATGCCCACGCTGCCGGCGTTACGGCCGGTACCATGCCTATGGTCAGGCGCCGTACGGCAGTTCGTGCGTCGAATGCGGGGCCATGCTCTGGCTTCTCAGCGGGGACACGCCCGTTCGTTGAGTCGGAGGCCGGATGGGCACCGCGCGTCCACCGGAGTGCGCTCAGGCGCGCGCCGTAGCAAGATGGGGGCAATGACCATCTCCCTCAACGGCAGCGTCGCTCTCATCACCGGTGGCTCTCGAGGGCTGGGACGTGCCCTCGCCCTCTCCCTCGCCCGGCAGGGCTGCCACGTGTCGGTCTGCGCTCGGGGTGAGGATGACCTGGAGGCGGTCGCCGTCGAGGCCCGGGAGACCGGCGCCGACGTCCTGGCCGTGACCGCGGACGTGGGCATCCCGCGCGATGTCGAGCGCCTCGCCGCTCTGACTCTGGAGCGCTTCGGAGACATTGACATCCTTGTCAACAACGCCTCGACGCTGGGTCCGACGCCGCTTCCTCACCTCGCCGACTGTCCCCCCGACGCCCTGGCCGAGGTCTTCCAAATCAACGTGGTGGCACCGCTGCGCCTGACTCAGGCCGTGCTCGGAAGCATGCTGCTGCGCCGCTCCGGCGCCGTGCTCAACGTGAGCTCCGACGCGGCGGTCACCGGCTACCCGGGATGGGGAGCCTACGGCGCCTCCAAGGCGGCTCTGGACGCGCTCACCCGGTCCTTTGCCGAGGAGCTCCAGGGCACCGGGGTGAGGGTTGTCTCCGTCGACCCCGGCGACATGGACACCGAGATGCATCGAGCGGCGGCCCCCGACGACGATCCGGCCTCCCTCGGCCGGCCCGAGGCCGTCGCCGACAACATGGTGCGGCTGTTGCTGGCGGGGATCCCCGAGGGTGTCAGTCGCCTCGAGGTCTCGGCGTTGCCATGATCGCGCCGCCTCCCCGACTGCGCGCGGCCCGGCCCACCCGCTTGCGGGGATTGCGGCGAGACATGGCCCGGCTGCTGGTCGTCAATCGAACCGCCAGGACGGTGTCTCATCTCGGCTTTCGCGACATCGGCACCGTCCTCCGTCCCGGCGATCTGCTGGTGGTCAACTCCAGCCGGGTGGTCCCGTCCGCTATCCCGGCCAGGCGTGCGGAGGGTGAGGTGGTGCAGCTGCGGCCCTGGGTGCGGCGGACGGGCCGATGGGACGCGCTGGCGGTCCAGGCCAACCCACCCCATGCCAATGTGACCCTCCGCAACGGGGAGACGCTCGCGGCCGAGGGCGGTCTTCGAGCCAGGGTCCTGGGGCGGCGGGAGGATGCCCCCCTGCTCTGGCGCCTGGCCGTCGACGGCGACGCGCTCGATGCGCTGCTCCGTCACGCCGACCCCGTGCGTTACTCGTATGTCCCCGAGCCCGTCCCGCTGGAGCATTATCAGACGGTGTACGCCGCACATCCGGGATCGGCGGAGGCGCCGTCCGCCGGTCTTGCCTTCACCTGGGAGCTGCTCCATGGGCTCCGGGGCGCCGGTGTAGGCCTGACCGACATCGTCCTTCACACCGGGCTCAGCTCCTTTCAGGACGATGACGTCGATGCACAGCATCTGCTGGTGGAGGAGTGGTTCTCGGTGGGGGAGAACACGGTCGCAGCGGTGGCCGGCGCCGATCGGGTGATCGCGGTCGGCACCACGGTGGTGCGCGCCCTCGAGTCCGCCGCTCTCGGCCGGGGCGGCCTCGGCCCGATGAGCGGCTGGACCAACCTCGCCATCGGTCCGAACAGCAGGATTCGAGTGGCGGACGCGCTCCTCACCGGTCTCCACGAGCCCATGGCCAGCCATCTCGAGCTGGTCCGGGCCTTCCTGGACGACGGGCTGCTGGAGCGCGCCCAGCGGGAGGCTGTGGAGCGCGAGTACCTCTGGCATGAGTTCGGCGACCTCATGCTCATCCTCTGAGATCATTGAAACGATGGATCGCCCGAGGCTGCTCCTGATCGCCAATCCCGCCGCCCGGCGGGTCCGCAACAACCAGCACCTCGGCATCGCCCGGATCCTGTCGCAGCGTTATAGCGTGGAACCCGTCTGCTCGACCAGCGCCGAGCATGTTCGCGAGGCCGCCGGCCGGGCCGCCGCCGAGGGGTTCTCCGTGGTTGCCGCCATGGGCGGGGACGGCCTCATCTCCAACGCGGTGAGCGGGCTGGCGGGCAGTGGCGCCCTGCTGGCCATCATTCCCGCGGGCACGGCCAACGCCTCGGCGCGAAGCCTGGGGATAGCGGCCGGCGCACGGGCGGCCGCCAGAGAGCTGGCCGCGGCCCCAACCCGACGACCGCTCCCGGTGGCCCGCCTGACGCTCCATTCCGGGGGTGTGACCTCAACAAGGTACGCCCTTTCCCAGGTGGGCTTGGGTCTCGACGCTGAGGTGGTCCGCCGCGTCGAGGCATGCGGCCAGCACAAGCGCCGCTTCGGAGAGCTCTATTTCGCTTTCATAACCATCTCCGTGCTGACCGGCTGGGCCCGGCGGCGGAAGGCCTCGATGCACGTGCACAGCGGAGAGCGGCGAGCGCAGGCCGTTTCTCTGCTCATCCAGGTTCGCTGGCCGTACACGTACCTGGGGCCGGTCACCCTGGCCCTGACCCCGGAGTCCACCCCCGGCATGGACGCGCTGGTGGTGAGGAGATTCAGCGGCCGAGCCATGATCAGTGCAGTGACACGCGCCCTGACCGTCCATACCTTCCACCGTTGTCCCGGCGTGGAACTGTGGCCGGGCTGCACAGATGTCCATATCGAGGCCGATCCGGGCATGGTCGCTCAGGCCGACGGAGAACCACTCGGCTTCGTCGAGTCCATGGATGTGACCTGGTCGACGGAATCCCTATTGCTGGCGAACCCGGTCGCATCGGTGACGCCCCGGCGCGGGGCTGCCGAAGCGACATCGCCCCACCCGAACGCGATCGCGCCCGGGGACGCTGTTTCCCGCACAACGCGGCCGGGAGACGATGATCTTCAGCAAGACTGATCCGACCAAAGGATCCAGGACCGCCCGCCGCCGGCGGCTGATCGCCGGCCTGGCTACGGTCGTGGCGTGCCTGGCGGCCTTCGTCCTCTGGTACTTCCAGCCGCAGGCCGCGCTCCTCAATCACCGCATCGACGAGACCCTGCCGGCCGCCGCGGGCGCGGCAGCCCCGAACAGGGCCCCGGCGGGTGACCAGGCCGATCTGCCGGTGGTGTCCGGCCCGACGACGCTTCTGCGGGGCTCCCTGCAGAGCCTCGAGCATCCGAGCTCGGGCCGAGCCCTGGTTCTGCAGTTGACCGATGGATCACGCCATCTGCGTTTGGAGGACCTTCAGACGTCGAGCGGACCGGATGTGCATGTTGTCCTGTCGCCGGTACCGGCCGGCACCGACGACCGTGCATATTCGGAGGGCTACCTGGAGCTGGGAGGGCTGCAGGGGAACCAGGGGAACCAGAACTACGCCATCCCGGCGGGCACAGACCTGTCCCGGTACCGGAGTGCGGTCATCTACTGCCGGCGCTTCTCGGTCGGCTTCGCCGTGGCCGGGCTTTCCTGAGGCACCGCAGCGCCAGCGAGGGCTCCGCTAAGGCGCCGCAGCGCCGGCGAGGGCTTTTCTATCAGGCCCCGCAGCACCGGCGAGGGCTTTCCAGAGGCCCCCGCAGCGCCGCCGAGGCGTTGCCCGGACCACCGCCATGAAGGCGGCGATCCGGGCGGCGATTACTGCTGCGTCCGGAGTCCGGCTCCGGTCAGCCCTCGTGGAACTGCGAGGCGGTGTCCTGAGCCCGGCTCTGGGCGCTTGACGCGAACTCCCTGGCCTGCTCCTGTCCCGTCTCCCTGGCCGTCTCTACGGCCGTGCCCACTGACTCCTGAGCCACCTCCCTGCCCCGATCGACGGCCTCATGGGCGGTTTCCGCGACCTGGTCCTTGACCCGATCGGAGATGTCACCCATCCGCTCATCCTCCATCCGGGTGGAGGGCACCATCATCCCGGCCAGAAAACCAAGTGCCGCGGCGCCGAGAGCCAGCCCCAGAGGGTTCTCCTGGGCGACGCTGACAGTGTGCCGCACCTGGCGCGACAGGTCCTCCGCGTCGGGCAGTGCCTCGCCGGCGGAGTCGACGGCGCCGGCCACGGTGTCTCGCGCCGACCCTACGGCACCCTCCACGGTGGACTTCACGTTGCCTGCGGCGTCACGACCTGTGCCCACGACCGCCTCCTTGAGGCCGGTGATCTTGCCCACGACGGCACGCTTCTTGCCCACCACACTGTCCCTGGCCCGCGCCTTGACATCCGTCTTGTAGCTGAGGGCCTCGACGGTGTCGCCCATGCGGGCCCGGCTGGCCTCTATCTCTTGCCGAATTCGGCTCGCGTCCTCGCCCATTGCACGTCCTCCTTGATGCTTTCAACTGTTTCTTCCGGGGCTGCCGGCGTTGCCGTGGCCAGCTTCTGCCGACCGTTGATCGCGAAGATCCCGGCGGCGGCCGCGTAGGCCACGGCCACGATCAACGAGGCCAGCCACAGCGGGACGGCATGGCTCAGCGCTGCGATGAGGCATAGGGTCAGGGCGCCGAAGGCGTACATGCCCAGCGTCCCGGCCGCGCCGAACAGACCCACGCCAACGCCGGCGCGCCTGCCCTTGTCGGCCATCTCCGCCTTGGCGAGCTCCAACTCCTTGCGCATCAGCGTGGTGGTCTCCGAGGCCAGATCCTTCATGAGCTCCGGGACGGAGCGCTCGTGCAGGTCAGGCTCGGCCATCGATGCCATGTGCTCGCTCATGGCCGTTCGGTCTGAGCCGGGTCCCAGGGGCCCGGCTCAGCCGGGACATCGGCCCCTTGCCACGACGATTGAGCCGTGGGTGCCGGAGCGTCCGCCCAGGTGCGTTCAGGGGCGGCCGTCGGTGACCAGACCGGCGGCGGGGGTGGCCACGAACTCGGGCCGGTGCCCGGGTAGGCGGTGGTGTCTCCCTGCAGCATCCCGTCGCGCCCCGAATCAGACGCCCGATCCCTGCCATTCAACGGCCTCTCCCCAGCCGATCCGTCGACGGAGGACTCGTAGCGGCGCCGGCTCGACGCCTTGAGAAAGCGAGACCCCATGAACCCCAGCATGATCCCGCCGGCGATGACCGCCCAGGGCTGTGACCTGCCGAAGCGCTCCACATCGGCGAGCATGGTGTTGGCGTCGCTGTCGCGCAGGTAGGACGCCAGCCGCTCGCTGCGGTCGGCCAGTTCGGCGGTCACCCGCGCCGGCAGGTCGCCACCATTGCTTCGCAGCTCGTCGGCGCTCTTGCGCAGAGCCGAGCTGGTCATGTCCAGCTGGTGGCCCGCCTCGGTGGAGCGCTGGTCAAGCTGTTGACGGACCTGGTCTCCGGCCCGGCCGCCCGCCTCCTGGAGCTTGCCGGCAACCTGGCCACCGACCTCCTGCGCCTTCTCGGCAACCTGGCCGCTAAGGTCGTGGGCCCTGTCGGCCACCGCCCCGGCCGCCTGGCCCACCTGCTGTCCCACCCCTCCAGCTCCGGTGTCACCGGACGCTGTGTCGCCATAGGTTTGCGTCACCTTGCACCTCCAAAAAACGATCCAACCAGAGCCGCCACGGCCCGACCGTGCGCTGGGAACTCAGGTAGCTTTCGCTGTCAGTGTGCGGTCACCGTACGTGATATGGCAAGTATCAAGTCATGTGAGGACTACGGTGGGCTGAGCCG
This sequence comes from Candidatus Dormibacteria bacterium, assembly GCA_046263035.1. GTDB lineage: Bacteria > Chloroflexota > Dormibacteria > Aeolococcales > Aeolococcaceae > JBHELP01. The sequence continues at coordinate 24,788 of JBHELP010000231.1, forward strand.
ACCCTCAGCGAGTCCCGTCCGGCAGGGGCTCCCGGCCAACACTGCGACGGAACTCGTTCCGCCGCTTCAGCTGCTCCTCGGCTGGCTGCCCGGAGAGCCGCATGGAGGTGATCAGGCTGGCCTCGATCTGGTCGTACTCGCGGTCCCGGGGATTGTTCGGCGTCTCCACGACCGCCTTCTCCGCTGAGCCCCCCTGTGCCGCCACGGCGGTTGAGCTCTCCGGCGAGACCCTGGGGGGCTCCTCCGAGAGAACGTCCCCGGCCACGGCCGGCTGGCCAGTTGGTGGGGCCACCCGGGGGCCTGGCGTGCCCACTTGGGGTCGTGGGAGGGCCACCTGGGGACCTGTGGCGACCACCTCGGGACCTGGGGCGACGGCGGCCGCGGGGTAGGGGATGAGCCGGTGGCCTGGGATGACCGATTCGTGGGCGAGGCGCCCACTCACAGCGCGGACGTCATCGACCGCGCCCCCGCCACGTGTCTGACCGAGAAGCTCCTCCAGCACCGCGCCATAGCGGTGGCCGTCGGGAGGCATCAGCCCGAACCCCCAGCTGTACGCCTCGAGCATGTTTATCTCGTTCTCGAGGACGGGGACGCCGCGGGAGACGAGCATCGCCCGCGCCTCTCGGGCACTCTTGGTTCCCGAGCGAACCCGGGTCAGCAGCACATGCAGCGTCGGATTGCGGACCTCCGCCATGGCCGCCATGAGCTCCACGGTGGGGGTGAGCCGGTCGAGGTCCATGAGCAACGGTTCCACGGGAATGACGACCTGGTCGACCCATGACACAGCCGCCTGAACGATCATAGGGTGGCCCGGCGGGGTGTCGATGACGACATGGTCGGCCCCCGGTGCCAGCTCGGTGAAGGGGTCCCTTCTGGTCCAGAGGGACTCCGGACATGACCGGGTGCGGTGGGGGAGGTCAGCGGCGAGCTCTGCCCAGCGGACGGCCGACCCATGGGGATCCGCGTCGATCAGCACGGTGGGGGCCAGCCGGCCGAGGCCGGCGGCCAGGTGGACGGACGTGGTCGTCTTGCCAACTCCGCCTTTCAGATTGGCAACCGCAAGTCGCAAGAGGCGACTGTAGCACCCACCTCCATGCCGGAACGTTCCAGTCCGGAGCGCCCCCTTTCAGCTTGGTGTCGCGGAGCTGTGACCCGTGATCGGGTGCAGCATCATGGCTACCTGCCGTTGTGACGGCCGGGTCCCCCCGATGCCTCGCGCACGGCACCCGAGCTGAAGCGGTTCACCACCGGCATGCGGCGATCACGACCGAAGGCCCGGGAGGTGATCTTGATGCCGGGTGGGGCCTGACGACGCTTGTACTCGGCCCGGTCGACCAGGCTCACCACGCGCGTCACAACCGCCGCATCGAAGCCGGCGGCGATGATGCTCCCTGGGCTCTGATCCTCCTCGATGTAGCGAGACAGGATGGGGTCCAGCACGTCATAGGGAGGCAGCGAGTCCGAGTCGCGCTGGTCGGCCCGGAGCTCCGCGGAGGGGGGCCGATCGATGATGCTCGCCGGCACCGGGCTCCCGGCGCGGTTGCGCCGGCGTGTGAGCGCGAACACCATCTGCTTGGGCACATCCTTGAGCACGGCAAACCCACCGGCCATGTCGCCGTACATGGTGGCGTAGCCCACGGACATCTCGGATTTGTTGCCTGTGGTCAGGAGCAGCCACCCGAACTTGTTGCTCATGGCCATGAGCAGGTTGCCGCGGGTGCGGGCCTGCAGGTTCTCCTCAGCGATGTCCGGCTCACGACCCGCGAAGGTTTCCGCCAGCACCGTTCCGTAGGCGTCGGTCACGGCGTCGATGCACAGCTCACGACACTCGATGCCGAGATTGGAGGCCAGGGCCCGGGCGTCTCCCTGCGTCTCGCCCGATGAGTACCGCGACGGCATGACCACGGCGGTCACGTTCCCGGCGCCGAGGGCGTCCGTCGCCACCAGCGCCACGAGCGCTGAATCGACGCCGCCGCTGAGACCCAGGAGGACCCGGGAGAAGCCGCTCTTGCGGACATAGTCCCGCACTCCCAGGACCAGCGCCCCGTAGACCTCATCCTCGCCGTCGCGGACTGGTGCCACCACCGTCGGGCGGGGCGCCCGTCCCTCTCGCAGTGGCAGATCAGCGATGACCGGAACGGCGGCCGACGGGGCGGACCGTGATCGGATGTCGTGCAGACGGGCGGAGCGGGCCATGGTGGTGTCGATGTCCACCACCAGCAACGAGTCCGTGAATTGGCCCGCTCTGGCCAGAACGCGGCCATCGTGGTCGAGGACCAGCGAGCCACCGTCGAAGACCAGCTCGTCCTGGCCACCCACGAGGTTGCAATACGCGATGGCGCACACGTTGTCGCGGCAGCGTGTGGACAGCATCTGCTCGCGGCGCTCGAGCACCCCGGTCCGGTAAGGGGAGGCCGAGATGTTGATCACCAGCTCCGCCCCGGCCACTGCCTCGGCGGACAGGGGTGGCCCGGGGTACCAGATGTCCTCGCAGATGGTCAACCCCACAAGCCTGCCGTCGAGGCGAATCAGGCGGGCGGCCTCGTGGGGATGCGGTGCGGAATGGTATCGCCGCTCGTCGAAGACGCCATAGTTGGGCAGGTACGCCTTGCGGTAGGTGCCATGGACGCGGCCGCCCTGGCAGACAGCCATGGCGTTGAACACCTCCAGGCCCGTTCGCTCCGGGAAACCAACCAGGATGACAAGATCGCCGCTGGCCGCCGCCACCCGGTCCAGGGCTACGCGGCAATCGCCGAGGAAGTCCTCGCGCAGGAGGAGATCCTCGGGCGGGTATCCGGAGAGGGCCATCTCCGGGAGCGCCAGTAACTGGGCGCCCGCGTCCCGCGCCTGCTGCATGGCCTCGAGGACGGTTGCCATGTTGCCAGGCAGGTCACCCACGGTGACGTTCACCTGGCCGAGCCCGATGATCACCCGGGCCCCGCCGGACGGCGCATCAGCCCCGCCGCAACTCCCGCGTCACCCGGCGGCCGCATCAGCCCCGCCGCAACTCCCGCATCCTCCGCCGGGCACATCACTCTGGCCTTGGCTTCCTGATCAGCCGGCGGGCTCATCACCGCCCCGGCCGGTCGGCCACCAGCTCGCGACCGACGGCGAAGGCCACCCGGGCCGCCTCCTCCCGGTTGCCCTCGGGGCCGTGGTTGTCGGCCAGCTCGACGCAGCGCTCAGCGCCGTCGGGCCCGGCCACCGCCACGTAGACGAGACCGCTGGGCTTGCCCTCCTGGGGCGCACCGATGAGGCCGGTGACGGCCAGGCCGAGGTCGGCTTCAAGGTGGCGTCGCGCCCCGTGGGCCATGGCTCTGGCAACGGCATCGCTGACCACACCATGGCGCTCCACGACGTCGGCTGGGACGTGCAGAAGCTGATGCTTCAGGTCGGTGGTGTAGGCGACAACGCCCCCACGGAAAACGTCCCCGGCCCCGGGCACGCTGCTGAGCAGCGCGCTGAGCACGCCGCCCGAACAGGATTCCGCCGTGGCTACGGTTAGATGGCGCTCGGACAGCGCCGCGATCAGGGGCTCGGCGGTGGCGACGGGTATGGGGGGCAGCGTGCGGCGCCGCCGCCGTCGGATCAGCACCAAACCCGCCACAATCGCGGCTCCGGCGACGGGCGCCACCGCGCCGGCGCGACCGCGGCGGGGGCCAGTAC
>JBHELP010000232.1:0-21583 GCA_046263035.1 Candidatus Dormibacteria bacterium
GCCCGCGTTCACGATGGGTGCGCGTGAGGACCCGCTGAGCATGTACCTCGAGGCCGATCACGGCCTCGTGGGTGGTAACACCCGCGGACGCGCCCGCGGTCATGGCAGGCGCCCCTCCGGCACCCTCATGGGGCAACTCGAGCGCCGGCAGCCAACGGCGCCCGCCGCAGATGCCACGGGGTCGCCTGCTCGTAGGCGTGGGCGATACGCAGGACACGAGAGTCCTCGAAGCGCGGAGCGATCACCTGCAGGCCCACCGGCAGACCGCCAACCTCGCCGCAGGGGATGGAGATGCCCGGGAGGCCGGCAAGGTTGACGGGGATGGTCATGACGTCGCAGGCGTACATGGAGAGAGGATCGCTTCGCTCACCACGCCGGAAGGCCACCGTGGGCGAGGCCGGGCAGACCAAGGCGTCAACGCGCTGGAAGACCTCGTCGAACTCGCCCGCTATGAGCGTGCGCACCTTTTGGGCTGTGCGGTAGTACGCATCGTAGTAGCCGCTGCTGAGCGCGTACGTGCCCAGCATGATGCGGCGCTTGACCTCAGGGCCGAAGCCGCTGCCGCGCGTGTTCAGGTAGGTGTCGGTCAGAGAGGGACGTTCCTCGCGCATCCCGAACCGGACGCCGTCGTAGCGCGCCAGGTTGGATGAGCATTCCGCCGGGGCGATGATGTAGTACGTTGACAGAGCGGCATCCGTGCTGGGCAGGGACACCTCCTGCAGATGCGCCCCGAGGCGCTCGTATACCCGCAGCGCCTCCTCCACCGAGGCGCGCACGCGAGAATCCACACCCTCGCCGAAATATTCTCGAGGTACGCCGAGCCGGATGCCCGCCACGCCCTCGCGCAGCGATGTCATGGGGTCCTCTGGCTCCCCAGGAGAGGATGTGCTGTCGCGGGGGTCGTGCCCGGCGATCGCCGAATAGAGGATGGCACAGTCCTCGACGGTGCGTCCCAGCGGCCCGATCTGATCCAGGGAGGAGGCGAAGGCGATCAGCCCGTAGCGGGAGACGCGCCCGTAGGTGGGCTTGAAGCCGGTCACGCCGCAGAGTGCCGCGGGCTGACGGATGGAGCCGCCGGTGTCCGTTCCCAGGCTGATGGGCACGGTCCCCGCCGCCACCGCGGCTGCGCTTCCGCCGCTGCTGCCACCGGGAACCCGATCCAGGTCCCAGGGGTTGGCGACCGGTCGGAAGGCCGAGCTCTCGTTGGAGGAGCCCATTGCGAACTCGTCGCAATTGGTCTTGCCGACGATCACCGCCCCTGCATCCTCGAGCCGGGTGACGGCGGTGGCGGTGTAGGGAGGCCGGAAGCCGCGGAGCATCCGGGAACCGGCGGTGGTCTCCACACCCTCGATGCAGAGGACATCCTTCACGGCCACAGGGATACCGCAGAGGGGTCCTGCTCCGCCCGGGTCGTCGACGATGCGGCGCTGGGCACGCTCTGCCTGGATGCGGGCCTGTTCCTCCATACGGAGGAGATAGGCGCCGACGGCTTCGTCGTTGGCGGCGATGCGGTCGAGTGCGCGGTCCAACAGTTGCCCGGCGGTGATGGTGCCGGCGCGAAGCGCCGATCCACACTCCGCCACCGTCGGTGTCTCTGCCGTCATGCGGCGTCGACAGCTTCGGTCGTCGAGGCGCCACCCGTCATGCGGCGTCGACAGCTTCGGTCGTCGAGGCACCCCCCGTCATGTCCGGTGGATCCTGGTCGGTGGATCTCACAACCTCACTCCTGGATGGCTCCAACCGTGAAGTGGTCGCCGTCCCTCTCGGGAGCGTTTGCCAGCGCGGCGGCGGCGCTCAGCGAGGGCTCCGCGACATCCTCTCGCCACACATTGACCAGCGTCCCCACGCGCGCCGTCTCGGGAACGGCGGATGTGTCGATGTCCTGCAGCGCGCCGACATGAGCAAGAATGGCGTCGAGTTGCGCTCCAAAGCGAGCTTTCTCCTCCTCGCTCAATCCCAGTCGCGCCAGGGTCGCCACGTGTTCGACATCGCCAGCTGCAAGAGGCATGCGGACATTATCCCGGCCTCCATGCCTCATGAGGCATCCGGCCGACGGCTGGGAAGCCAGGTCAGCACGGTGTGCTCGGTGGGTAGGAAGCCGGCACGCCGGTAGGTGGCCAGCGCCGCGGGGTTGTTCTCGTGGGTCCAGACCGAGGCCAGAGTGACCCCATGCCTGCGGAATAGCCCGACCGCCTCGCGGGTAAGCCGGCTGGCAATCCCGCGTCCCCTTGCCTCCGGTCGCACAAACAGCTCGGCGAGCTCGGCCTCGAGCCCCGTGCCCGGGTCGTAAATGACGCACCATAGGACGCCAACCGCATCGCCACCAGCATCGCGGGCGATGAGGAGGTGGTTCTCACCGACGAAGTGCCCGCGGATGGGACCGGTGATCGCCGCCGCCTGTTCCCGGCTGATGCGGGGGCCGCTGAAGTGGCCCTGGTCCTCGAGCGCCAACTCGGCCAGCAACGCCCGTACATCGTCCTCATCTCCGTCGCGGAATGCGCTGATCGAGACGCTGCCATGGTTGTCGCTCAGCCGAGGTACTCCATCTTTCCGGGGCAGCGCCCCTGTCCGCACCGTATCCTTTCCGCACCGGGGTGGGGCGGGAGGCACATCATTACACTGATCCAACGAATCGCTGTGAGTGAGCACCCCCAATGACCGATGTCTCCAGGCCGCCGGCCGAGAATCCTCGCCGGATGGAGTTGGAGGCCCTCACCGCCCTCCAGCCCGGCCTTGCCCGGCTGATGCCGGAGGTTGGCGCCCGCATGTGGAAGGCCTACTACGCTGCGGGCGCCCGGAATTGGCCGCTGGCCACCTGGCAGCTCAAGGAGCTCGAGAAACTGCTTGGGCTCTGCATGGTGACCCGGCCCAAATATCGCCAGGACCTACAGGCCTACATCGATGAGGATCTCGCGCCGCTGCGCCTCGCGCTGGAGGAGGAGGACGGCGGCCGGTTCCAGGCCCTCTTCGCCGATGCGGTGTTCGAGGCCAACGAGTACCACAGGCGGTGGAAGAAGCCCTGGATACTCTGGAAGCTACCCGACGCACCCCCTCCCGACCTGGATCTCACCCCGCAAACCGGCGAGGGCCCGGCGATAGAGAGAGACTGAGAACGGATTCACATGTCGGGTCGGCACGAGCTGGTCGCCCACCTTGCCGAGCGGGGGATCACCGATCCCGGCGTCCTCGCCGCCATGGCCCTGGTACCGCGGGAGGAGTTCGTGCCGGCGAGCTCCCGGGACGAGGCCTACGGCGATCGGGCGATGGCCATCGGCCACGGCCAGACCATATCCCAGCCTTTGATGGTTGCGCTCATGGTGCAGGCCCTGGAGCTGAGGGCGGGTGACGCCGTGCTCGACGTGGGAACCGGTTCTGGATACCAGGCCGCTGTCATGGCCGCCTGTGGTACCCGGGTGGTGGGTGTCGAGCGCATCCCGGAGCTGGCCACGGAGGCGGGCGAGAGGCTGCGGCGGTTGGGCTATGCCGTGGACGTGGTCTGCGGGGATGGCAGCCTGGGGCTGAGCACACCGGGCGACGTGCACTTCGACGCCATCGCCGTGGGAGCCGCGGCGCCCAGGCTCCCCGTGGGGCTGGCTCGCCAGCTGGCCGATGGTGGACGCCTGGTGGTTCCCATCAGCGGGCCGGCTCAGGGGGAGATGCTGACCCGGCTGCGGGTGACCGGCGGCCGCTGGCTGACCGAGAATCTCGGTCCCTGCAGGTTCGTCCCCCTCATTGGCGCTGATGGCTACGAGAACGGGGACACGCGTTTAGCATGATCGGGGTCGCGGTATTCGTTGCCGTGAGAACATCGGCGTCCAGCGGGAGGCTCTTCGTCCCCGGCGCCCGTCACGAACAGTGCAGTCAAGAGGGACCCTTTCATGGCCAAGACCGTCGGCATCGACCTCGGAACCACCAACAGCGTTGTGGCGGTGATGGAGGCGGGCGAGCCCGTCGTCATCGCCAATGCGGAGGGGGGGCGCACCACGCCGTCGGTGGTGGCATTCACCCGAACGGGGGAGCGGCTGGTGGGCCAGCTGGCCCGGCGCCAGGCGGCGGTCAACCCGGACAACACCGTCTCCTCGATCAAGCGCTTCATGGGCCGGCTGCTCACCGAGGTCAGCAACGAGGCCAAGCAGGTTCCATACAAGGTGGTGTCCGGCAAGGAGGGACGGGTCGAGGTCCAGGTTCAGAATGAGAAGTTCACCCCCGAGCAGGTCTCGGCGATGACCCTTCAGAAGCTGAAGACGGACGCCGAGGCATACCTGGGCGAGACGGTGACCGACGCGGTGATCACCGTTCCAGCGTATTTCAACGATGCTCAGCGCCAGGCCACAAAGAACGCAGGCCAGATCGCCGGCCTCAATGTTCTGCGGATCATCAACGAGCCCACCGCCGCCTCCCTGGCCTACGGGCTCGACAAGAAGGCCAACGAGAAGATTCTGGTCTTCGACCTGGGAGGCGGCACCTTCGACGTGTCTGTCCTCGAGGTCGGCGAAGGGGTGTTCGAGGTCAAATCAACAAACGGTGACACCCACCTCGGTGGCGACGATTACGACCGGCGCATTGTGGATTGGCTGGCTGACGAGTTCAAGAAGGACCAGGGCATCGACCTGCGTTCCGATCGCCAGGCTCTTCAGCGCCTCACCGAGGCTGCGGAGAAGGCCAAGATCGAGCTCTCCCAGCGGCAGGAGACGGAGGTCAACCTGCCCTTCATCACCGCCGACGCGTCGGGGCCCAAGCATCTCGCCATCAACCTGACGAGGAGCAGGTTCGAGCAGCTCACCGGCGATCTCACCGAGCGCTGCCGCAAGCCCTTCGTCGACGCCCTGAAGGACGCAGGCCTCTCCGCAGGCCAACTCGATGAGGTCATCCTGGTCGGTGGTTCCACCCGGATGCCGGTGATTCAAAAGCTGGTCACCGACCTCACCGGCAAGGAGCCCCACCGTGGTGTCAACCCGGATGAGGTCGTGGCCGTCGGAGCCGCCATCCAGGCAGGAGTGCTCAAGGGCGAGGTCAAGGACGTTTTGCTCCTCGACGTCACACCCCTGAGCCTGGGCATCATGACCGAAGGAGAGGTGAACACAAAGCTCATCGAGCGAAACACCACCATCCCCACGTCCAAGTCGCAGGTCTTCTCGACGGCGTCGGACAATCAGCCGCAGGTGGAAGTGGTGGTGCTGCAGGGGGAGCGGCCGATGGCGCGTGACAACCGCATCCTTGGCACCTTCAGCCTCGACGGGATCGCGCCGGCACCTCGAGGGTTGCCCCAGATAGAGGTCACCTTCGACATCGATGCCAACGGCATCCTCAATGTCGCTGCCAAGGACCGTGGCACCGGAAAGGAGAACCGCGTGACCATCACCGGGTCGACCACGCTCCAGAAGGAGGAGGTCGAGCGCATGGTCAAGGAGGCCGAGGCCAACGCGGACGAGGATCGCAAACGCGCCGAGGCTGTGGAGACCAAGAACCGCGGCGAGCAGCTCGCCTACCAGGCGGAGAAGGCTTTGAGCGACGCCGGTGAGAAGGTGCCGGCCGACGTGCGGACAGAGATCGAGGCCAAGGTCAAGACTGTTCGTGACGCTATCGGCACCAACGAAACGGCGGCTATGAAGAGCGCGACCGACGACCTGCAGGCGTCGATTCACAAGATCGGCGAGGCGGTCTATGCCGCACAGACACCGGCCGGAGAGGGTGGCGACGGTACCGGCGCCGCTCATGGAACCGGCGAGGCCTCGGGTCAGGGGGCCCCGGAACCTCAGGGCGCGGCCGCGGGCCACGGTGACGATGTGGTCGACGCCGACTTCAAGGAGGTCTGAGCGGGAGTCGGGCCGGGGACCGGCTCCTCAGCCGGCGGGAGGTCGGTAGTTCGAAGGCGGAGGAGGCGGCGGGAGCGGTACGTCGAACCGATGGTGGCCGCTGCCGCCGTCTCCCCTGTTGAGGGCGCGACGGAAGAAGGCCTGAAGCGCTATGGGGGTGAGGATTGAAACCACACCCGTGATGAAGGTGAGCTTGTTGGGCAGCTCCCTCTCATCGTTGAGCCCCTTGTAGCAGAAGAGGGCGCTGAGGAAGGCGGAGATGATCACCAGCCCCATGCCGAGCACCAGCATCAATTCCTGGTTGCTCTCCTGCACCAGCGCATTGCGGGGCAGTCGCCGCCGGGCCACGCGATAGATGCCCAATGCCGCCCACGAGTTGAGCATCATCCCACTCACGAACGCGAGCACAGTGATGGTCCACCGAAACTCGGCGAGGTGGTGATCGATGAAGGCGGCGATGTTTACCACGATCAGACCTATGGGGGTGACCGCGCCGATCGTCGGGATGGTCCAGCGCTTGACGAAAGCGCCTGTCATGCCCCGTCTGCCCTGACGGGCCGCCGGGCCGCGTTGTCTGGTGGACACTGTGGGCCACTGTAGCGGAGAGTTGCCGTCAGCTCGCGCTGGGCACGAGGCGTCGCTCGCCGGCCGGAGTCGACGGCTGGGCATCGCTCTCAACACGGGCCCGCACTGTCGCCGCTGCAAGCAGCGCAAACCATCCGGCGACGAGCAGGCCCAGCCCTCCGTAGGCGAGAATCGCGGGCCAGGCAGGGCCGTCGTGGACCTCGCGCAGGAGAACGCGCGTGTTCTGCTGGAAGACGATGTGCCGCTGGGGGACCGCGGGAACCGCCGCAGCCCCGATCTGGGGGTCCGGGGGCAGATGGATGGCCGCGGCCATCACCTCGTCGCCACGCTGAAGGCTCACCACCGTTTTCCATCCCCCCGTCACGGGCAGCTCCCGGGACGAGACATAGTGACCCGGCCCCACCTCGTCCAGCGAGGCGCTCAGACGCCCCCCGCCCTGCCAGGCGACAATTGCTAAGGCATCGGCATCACGAGCGGCGTCCGGCGGATCCAGCTGGATGTCAACAGATGCCAGCTCGCCGTGCTGCTGCAGCCGGGTGACCGCGGACACCGAGCCCGCATTCCGAGGCAGGGGGTAGGCGCAAACGGCGACCAACGCCAGGCCTGCCACCGCCAGCAGCCGCCTGGGCACCTCGAAACCGGCGGAGAAGGCCCTGCCCAGGGAGGCACCGATCAGGGCGGTCGCCACCGCGGCGACCGGCGCCAGCAGAGCCGTCTTCAGCAGCAGGCCTGGTGAAGAGGGAAGCCAGCCGCTGAGGATGATCCATGCCGACTCCGCGCCAATACCGACGGTGCCGACGACGAGACCGGAGATGACACCGAAACGAACCCGGCGCCGGGTGCCCAGACGCCAGGCCACAACCTCGACGCCCAGGGCGGCGGCAGCGTAGAGGGGGAAGCGCGGCACCGTGTGGTTTAGCACCCCGGCGACGAAGAGGGCGATCGAGATCCGAAGCGCGAGGTACGCGACGAGAGCCTTGAGAGCCCCCCCGGGGCCCAGGGCGATGCGGGCCACCACCAGGGCGAACCCCGCCGCGGCACTGATGAGCAGGGGCAGGTACAGCGCCTGGAACTGAGGTACCCCAAAGTCGAACTCCCCCTCGAAGGTTGTGACCGCCACCAGCGTCGCGCCGGCGACAACCACATGGAGAATGTGACCGAACCAGTTGGGCCGGGAGTCGCGCGCCGACTCGGCGATGAACAGCCAGAGCGCGACGGTGGCGAAGCCGCCGCCGGCGACCAGCTGAAGGTGCGTCGGGCTCCACAACGTGACATCCAGGCCGTAGGCTTGGTGCCAGAGGTTGTCAAGGGGGAATGCCACCAGCCCACCAAGGCCGAGGGCGCCCAGGGCCAGGGCGGAGTAGGGGATGCGAACGGCACGAAGCCTCAACCCCACCGGCGCGCCATCAACGCTGGCGAAGATGACCGCCACCACGGCGGAGTAGACGAGCCCTCCAAGCCCGAGGACGATCATCGTGTGGGGAGGGGTGAAGAGCTCGCGGTCGCGGCCGAGGTCGATGTGCCAGGCGACGTCCCAGTAGAGGCCGAAGACGGCCAGCCCCAGCACGAAGAGCCCATTCATGACGGTCGAGGCCGCCCAACCGGGGAACCCGGTTATGCGCCGGAGTGTCGACGAGATCAGCTGGAAGAACAGCTTGACCAGGCCACTGCTCTCCGGCGGCATGCTGCCGGCTGCGGCGAGGCCGAGAACGACGGCCACGTACGCGATCAGCGGTGCCACCACATACGCCCAGTGATCGAGCCCGAAATCGCCGGTGACAGCAAGCGGAGTGTGGATCACGTCCATGTCAGCTCTCAACGCCTCCAGCTCGTCGTGGGACGACCGCCGGCGGAATGCCCTGCGATCGTTACCTCACCTGAGGTTACATAGAACTCGGACAATGGCGCCGTCAAGGGCTCGGCCCAGCGCCAGCAGACCGCCAGGCGCGTCCTCCAGGCGATCGAGACCCATCATGAGGTGGCGGCATGACCGCCACCTCGCTCGCCACCGTGCCGGAGCTGCCCGTTGCGCTCCTGCTGGTTCTACCCGGGACCCGATTCTCGACCGCCCAGCCCGCACGCGGCGGGTTGCGCGTCCCTACTGGGAACAGGCAGACGCCGCCGACCTCGCGGGAAGAGGCGCGACCGGTACGATATCTCAGATACAGGAAGCTTCCCTCGACGAGCCACACGACCGTCGGCCACATGGTGCGAGAAGGCCGTAGTCGGTTAAGCTCCTGTGGCTGCTGCTCATATGTCGTCATCGTCTACTTGCAGGGGACCTCGGTGCTGTCGTGAATAGTCGCGTGAGGGACGCGCCCCCCGCTGGGAGCGCCCCCGCCTACAGCCCCGTGACCCTCCTGCCCGAGAGCCGCGAGCGCAAGCCCACCGGAGACGTCCGCCCGCTCGTGCGCGAGCTCGCGGCGATCGCCGGCGAGCGCTGGGTGTACACGCACGAGCACCAGCTGCGCACATACGAGTCCGACGGGCTGCTGCAGTACCACGGCATCCCCGCCGCCGCGGTCCTTCCCGGCAGCGCCGAGGAGGTGTCCCGGATCATCGGGGCGTGCGCGCGGGCGCGCGTGCCGTGGGTCGCCCGCGGAGCCGGCTCGGGGCTCTCCGGCGGCGCCCTGCCGGTCGCGGAGGGGGTGCTCGTCGTGCTCTCGCGGATGAAGCGCATCCTCGAGATCGACCTCGAGAACCAGCGCGTGTGCGTCGAGCCGGGGGTGACGAACGCCGCGGTGTCGGCCGCCGTTGCGCCGGCCTTCTTCTATCCTCCCGACCCCTCGAGCCAGATGGTCTGCTCCATCGGCGGCAACATAGCCGAGAACTCGGGCGGCGCACACTGCTTCAAGTACGGCTTCACGACCAACTACGTGACCGGGCTCGAGCTCGTCCTCCCCGACGGGGAGGTCGTCCAGGTCGGCGGCAAGGCGCTCGACCCGCCGGGCTACGACCTGCTCGGTGCGTTCGTCGGCTCGGAGGGAACGCTCGGGGTGGCGACGAAGGTGTGGCTGCGGATCCTGCACGCGCCGGAGTGCACGACGACGCTCGTGGCATTCTTCGACCACGTCCGTCAGGCTGGTGAGACGGTGTCGAAGATCGTCCAGCGCGGGATCGTACCGGCGGCGATCGAGATGATGGACGAAAAGGCGATCGAGGCCTCGGAGGCGATGGCCGGGGCCGGCTTCCCGGTAGGTCGCAGCGCCGTCCTGCTCGTCGAGCTCGACGGCGATCGGCGCGAGTGTGAGGCCCGTCTGCAGGAGGTCGCCGCCCTCTGCGAGCGCTGCGGCTCCGACGACGTGCGCGTCGCTCGCGACGCCGCGGAGCGAGGGCGCTTCTGGAAGGCACGCAAGGCCGCCTTCGCGGCCATGGGGCGCATCAGCCCAAACTACTACGTCCAGGACGGGGTCATCCCGCGCACTGGCCTGCCGGAGGTGCTCGACCGCATCGAGGAGCTCGGGCGGGAGTACGGCCTGACGGTGGCCAACGTCTTCCACGCCGGGGATGGCAACCTCCACCCGCTCGTCTGCTTCGATGCCGCCGTCGAGGGCCAGGCCGAGGCGGCCGAGGAGCTTTCGGGGAGGATCCTCGACGCCTGCCTGGAGGCGGGGGGCTCGATCACCGGCGAGCACGGCGTCGGCATCGACAAGAAAAGGCACATGGCGAAGATGTTCGGCGAGGCGGATCTCGACTGCTTCCAGCGCCTGCGCTGCGCCTTCGACCCGGCCGGGCTCGCCAATCCAGGCAAGGTCATGCCGACGCCACGGCTCTGTGGGGAGGTGCCGGGGCCCTACCGCCGGCATCCGCTCGAGGCGGCGGGCCTGGCGGAGCGGTTCTGAGCGGGTGGTCGCCTCCGCCGCCACCCGGCAGCGCCCCGCCTCCATCGAGGAGGCGGCCGAGCTGCTGCGCGAGCTCGGTGGGGCCGGGCGCCCGCTACGCGTGCGGGGCGGGGGGACGAAGTCCGGCTGGGGGCGGCGCTGCGCGCGGGCCGACGTCGAGGTGGAGACGGGGGGACTGACCCGGCTGCTCGAGCACAACGCGGGCGATTTCACCGCCGTGCTCGAGGCGGGCGTGCCGCTCGCCGAGGCGCAGGAGCGCTTCGCCGCGGCGGGGCAGATGCTCGCGCTGGACCCGCCGCTTTCCGCCCCCGGAGGAGCGGCCGCGGCGACCATCGGCGGCGTGGTGGCGACCGCGGATTCCGGCCCCCTGCGCCACCGCTACGGCGGGGTGCGCGACCTCGTCCTCGGCATCACCGTCGTGCTCTCCGACGGCACCGTCGCCCGCGCCGGAGGCCGCGTGATCAAGAACGTGGCCGGCTACGACCTCGGCAAGCTCTTCGCAGGCTCGCACGGGACGCTCGGCCTCATCGCCACCGTCGCCGTCCGCCTGCACCCGCTCGCCACCGAGCACGCAACGGTCCGCGCGCGCAGTGAAGACCCGGACGCGCTGGCCCGGGCCTCGAGCGGGATGGCCGCGCTCCCGCTCGAGGCCGACTGCCTCGACGTGCACTGGACCGCAACGCAGGGGGAGGTACTCGCGCGCTTCAGCGGGCCGGCCGCCTCGGAGCGCGCTGAGAGAACGGCCGGACGGTTGGCCGGTCTCGGGCTCGAGGCGGAGGTGGTGGCCGACGGCGCGGCGCTGTGGGAGCGCCAGCGGGCATGCCAGAGGACGGCCGAGGGCGCGGTGCTAAAGGTGGCGGGGGTGATCGGCGACCTCCCTGCGGTGCTCGGCGCGGCACGGGAGGCAGGGGCGCAAGCCGTCGCGCGAGCCGGGCTCGGCCTCGCCTGGCTGACGCTGCCCGGCGACCGGCTCGACGCCCGTCTGCGCGACCTGCGCGAGCGCCTGCCGGCCACGACCCTGACCCTCCTCGGCGGGGCCGAGCGCGTGGGGGACCCATGGCCGGCGCCCGAACCGGGGGCGCTCGCGGTCATGCAGCGCATCAAGGCCCGCTTCGACCCCGCCGACGTCTTTGCCCCGGGGACGTTCGTGGGAGGGTTGTGATGGCCGGAGCCTGGGACGAGGTCCGCCCACCGGAGCTGGAGCTCATCCGCGACTGCGTCCACTGCGGCTTCTGCCTGTCCACCTGCCCGAGCTACGCGGTCTTCGAGGAGGAGATGGACTCGCCACGCGGCCGCATCGTCCTGATGAGCGTCGGCCACGAGGAGGGCGAGCGGATCTCGGCCGAGATGACGACGCACCTCGACCGCTGCCTCGGCTGCATGGCGTGCGTGACCGCGTGCCCCTCCGGAGTCCGCTACGACCACCTCATCGAGCGCGCGCGGCCGCAGATCGAGCGCCACGGCCACCGGACGTGGCGGGAGCGGGTGCTGCGCGCCGCCATCTTTGGTCTCGTCACCCATCCGGGCCGGCTGCGCGCGTTCGTGCCACTGCTGGCCGCCGCCGACCGGCTCGCCCTGCGGGAGCGGCTCGGCGAGCGGCTGCCGCTCCTGCGGCTGGCGCCGCGCGCGCCGGGGCGCGCGGCGCTCACGCGCCTGCCCAAGGTGACCCCGGCCCGCGGTCCGCGCCGCGGCACGGTCGCCTTCATGCAGGGGTGCGTGCAGCGGGTCCTCTTTGGCGACGTCAACGCGGCGACGGTCCGCGTCCTCGCGGCCGAGGGCTTCGAGGTCCATGCCCCGCGCTCGCCTCGCTGCTGCGGGGCGCTGCAGTTCCACTCCGGGGTCGAGGCGCCGGCGCGCGAGCTCGCCCGCGCCACCGTGGCCGCCTATTCGGCCTACGACGTCGTGCTCACCAACGTCGCCGGCTGTGGCTCCGCGATGAAGGAGTACGGGCACCTGTTCGAGGACGATCCGGCGATGGCACCCTTCTCGGAGCGCGTTCGCGACGTCACCGAGTTCCTCGCCGACATGGAGCCGCGCGCGCCGCGCCTGCCGCTGCCGATGCGCGCCGCCTACCATGACGCCTGCCATCTCGCCCACGCGCAGGGCGTGCGCGCTCAGCCGCGCGAGCTCCTGCGCGCCATCCCCGGGCTCGAGCTGCTCGAGCCGCGGGAGTGGGAGCTCTGCTGCGGCTCGGCGGGCATCTACAACCTCACCCAGCCGGCCGCCGCCGCGGAGCTCGGCGCGCGCAAGGCCGAGAACCTCAGGGCCACCGGCGCCGAGGTGATCGTGGCGGCCAATCCCGGCTGCGCGATGCAGATCGCAGCGTACCTCGACTGTCCTATCCTCCACCCCATGACCCTGCTCGACCAGTCGATCCGAGGAACGCGCCCTCTGACCGCGCCCGCCGCCGCGACGACGCCCCAGGCTCTCGTGAACGCGCCCCCGGGGCCGCCGCGGGCATGAGCGTGCGAGCAGCGCCGGCGGCGGCGGAGCGTACGGAGATCGTCCTCTCCGCCGACGCGCTGGCCTTCGTCGAGAGCCTGCACGCCCACTTCGGGCGGCGCCGCTCCCAGCTGCTCGCCGAGCGGGAGCGGCGGCCCGCCCCGCGCGGCTTCGCTAGGGAGACGCGCGCCGTCCGCGAGGACCCGGACTGGCGGTGCGCCGCCGTGCGCGAGGACTACGCCGACCGGCGGGTGGAGATCACCGGTCCGACGGATCGCAAGCTCGTCATCAACGCGCTCAACTCCGGCGCCAGGGGCTTCATGGCCGACTTCGAGGACGCCAACTCGCCGACGTGGGACAACCTCGTCGAGGGGCACGCCAACCTCATCGACGCCGTCGAGGGCACGATCACCCACACCGGTGCCGACGGCCGCCACTACGAGCTCGGCCCCAGGCCGGCGACCCTGCTCGTCCGCCCCCGGGGGTGGCACCTGCCCGAGAAGCACGTCATCGTCGACGGCGAGCAGGTCGCCGGGGCTCTCGTCGACGCCGGCCTCTTCGCCTTCCACTGCGCGCCGCGGCTCCACGAGCGCGGCCGGGGTGTCTACCTCTACCTGCCCAAGCTCGAGCACCATCTCGAGGCGCGGCTGTGGAACGACGTCCTCACCCTCGCCGAGAACGAGCTCGGGCTGCCCCGCGGCACGATCCGGGCGACGGTGCTCATCGAGACGCTGCCCGCCGCCTTCCAGGTGGAGGAGATGCTCTACGAGCTGCGCGAGCACGCGTACGGGTGCAACGCGGGCCGGTGGGACTACATCTTCTCGATGATCAAGTGCTTCCGCGACGACCCGGCCTTCGTCCTGCCCGACCGCAACGACGTGAAGATGACCGTGCCGTTCATGCGCGCCTACACCGAGCTGCTCGTCAAGACGTGCCATGCGCGGGGCACGTTCGCGATGGGCGGGATGGCTGCGCTCATCCCCTCGCGTCGCGACCCGGAGGCGAACGAGCGGGCGCTCCAGGCCGTGCGCGCCGACAAGCGCCGGGAGGCCGGCGACGGCTTCGACGGCACCTGGGTCGCCCATCCCGACGTCGTCGAGGTGGCCATGGCGGAGTTCGACGAGGTGCTCGGCGGGCAGCCCAACCAGATCGCCCGTGACCGCGATGACGTTTCGGTTAGTGCCGAGCAACTCCTCGACGCCGCCTCGACGCCGGGCGAGATCACCGAGAACGGACTGCGCAACGATGTCAGCGTCGCCTTCCAGTACATCTCCTTCTGGCTCGGCGGCCGGGGCGCGGCGGGGATCAACAACCTCATGGAGGACGCCGCCACGGCCGAGATCGCGCGCGCACAGATCTGGCAGTGGATCCGTCACGGCAAGGTCACGCGCGAGCACGTGCGCGAGGTGCTCGAGGACGAGATGGGGCGCATCCACGCCGAGGTCGGCGACGAGGTGTGGGAGAAGGGTCGGCCCGAGGAGACCCGCGGCGTGTTCGAGCGGGTCGCGTTGAGCGACGACTTCCCGACCTTCCTCACGCTCGTGGCCTACGAGCACATCGACTAGGAAGTGGAACAGCCGGATGCCGGCGTCCACTGGCTCTAGAACCAGGCCACATCTGGTGGAGGCGCCGGGTATCGAACCCGGGTCCAAAGCCGCGGTCTGTACGACCTCTACGAGCGTAGTCCCGGTACTTATCTCATCGGCACAACGCCCTGGGACCAGGCTTCATGTCGACCAGTCACGGTGTGTGTCCCGCCCGGCGCCGTGACGCCACCGGGCGGCCAGACCGCTGGTATTAACGTCGGGTCCTCACTCCACGGCCGGGAGAGCGGTCGACGTCGGGCCGAAGCCCGAGCATTTGCCCTAGTCTCGCTTAGGCAGCGAGAGGAAGAGCGTACGAGTCATTCGCACTTATGTTTTTCCCGGTTTTACGAGCCCGGGGCTCGGCTCGCCATCGCACAACCCACGACCCTGTCGAAACCATACGCCCCCGAGAGGCCTGGCTCGCTCAGTGAGCGACCGTGCCGATCGATTATAGCGACCGGCGCCTGGCCCTGAGGGTGACGCCCATCCGGCCCGTGGGCCGCGATTCGTGCGTTTGCTCAGGAGGAACGGCGAGATACTCTAGCCAGATGGGAAATGACACGCTCCTGTCCGGCGCCGATCCCGGCGTGGGAGCCACACTGCACAACGTCATCGTGCTGGGCACCCATGTGGGACAGGCGGGACGTCAACGGGCCGAGATCGAGCTCGACGAGTTGGAGGAGCTGGCCCGCACGCTGGGTACGACGGTGGTGGACCGCGTCCTCGTCCCACTTCGCGAGGTCAATCCCGCGACATACCTCGGCGGTGGCACCGTGGAGAGCATGGCCTGCCGGGTGGCCGAGTTGGACCGTCCGGCGGTCCTCGTCAACGACCCGTTGACGCCCCGGCAGCAGCGCAACCTCGAGGAGGCGTGGGCTGTGCCGGTGCTGGATCGCACCGAGGTGATCCTGGCCATCTTCGCTCGCCGGGCAAGCACTGCCGAGGGTCGGATCCAGGTGGAGATGGCCCAGATCGAGCACGTCTTGCCCAGGCTGGCCGGACGATGGAAGCACCTGGAGAGACAGCGGGGGGGCCGTGGCATCAGAGGGGGTGCCGGTGAGACCCAGATCGAGGTGGACCGGCGACTAGCCGGCCAGAGGCTGAAGCGGCTTCGCCAGCGTCTCAAGGAGATGGAGCGCCGCCGTTCCACGCAGCGTCAGGCTCGCACCGACGTACCACTCCCATCGTGTGCATTGGTCGGGTACACTAACGCGGGAAAGTCGACACTGCTCAACCGGCTCACCAACTCCACCGTGCTTGCCGACAATCTGCTCTTCGCCACGCTGGATCCGACCTCACGACTCATGACCACGCGGACCGGTCGGAGGCTGATCCTCACGGACACCGTGGGTTTCATCCAGAGCCTCCCGACAGAGTTAGTGGAGGCGTTCGCCGCGACCCTGGAGGAGGTGCGCCAGGCGCGGATGCTGGCCATCGTGGTGGATGGTTCACATCCCGAGGCGGAGTCCCAGCTGGAGACGGTGCTCGACACGCTGGCCTCGATGGGGTGCGACCAGCCCGCCATCCTGGTGGTATCGAAGGTGGATCGGATCGCGAGTGAGGAGCTGCCCAAAATCACCAACCGCCTGAGCGATATCGCGGGCCTGGTGGCGGTCAGTGTCTCGGCGCCGGCTGGGATCGGGCTCCGCGAGTTCCGCGACGCCATCGAGGAACTGTCGGCCCAACTGCCGGCCGGGGACGCCGCCAGGCGCACGGTCGCGCTCTCAGCAACAGACTCCTCGCCGGTGCCGACAGGCGCCGGCCTCCAGGAGCCATTGGCCGGTTGATCGTGGGCGATCCCACCCGCGCGTCCCTGAACCTCAGCCAGTCCGCTCGTGCACCTGGGTCCTCGCCATCGAGCCCCAGGCGTCCCTGAACCCTCAACCACTTCGCTCGTGAGGTGATTCTCGCCCTCGAGCCGCGCGTGTCCCTGAAGCTCAGCCCCTCCGGCGGGCCTGGGCGATGCTCCTCTCCGCATCGCGCCGGGCATCTCGCTCGGCGATTGCCTGTCGCTTGTCCCACAGCTTCTTGCCACGGCCCAGGCCGAACCGGAGCTTGATGCGATTGTTCTTCAGGTGCAGCTCGAGGGGGATGAGTGTCAGCCCCTGCTGATTGACCTTGGCGTCGAGATACTCGATCTCGCGCCTGTGCAGCAGCAGCCGTCGGCGTCGATCGGGCTCATGTCCGGCCCGATTCGCCTGGACGTACTCGCCGATGTGGACGGCCAGCAGCCAGGCCTCTCCCCCCTCGATGCGCACATATCCATCGCGCAGCTGCGTACGCCCTCCGCGGAGGGCCTTGACCTCGCTGCCCTGCAGGGAGATGCCCGCATCAAAGGTTTCCAGAATCGTGTACTCGTGGGAGGCATGGCGGTTGCGCGCCAGTACGGGGTCCTGCTGGGGCTTGGCTCCTCTGGAGCTCATGCTGCCGGTGCCGGTGGGATATCAGAGGACGGACGGCCCCTCAGGAACGCTCCCCCGGTCATGGTGCGGCCACCCGCGGGACGGAGCACGTCCACCCGGTAGCCTCCCGCGCGCGTGGCCACGAAAACGCTCTCCCCGCGGACCTGGATCACCTGACCGGGCTGCGGCGTCGGCCCCGCCCCCGCGGGCAGGGGCTCGCCGCCCGCAGACGGTGCGCCGGGGCGCGCAGTTGATGCACCGGCATCCGCAGGAGCCGGCGGAACTGGATCGGCCGGTGCCCCGGCCAGCAGGTGGACGTCGTGCCCCGCCAGCCTCACCACCACGCCGGGCCAGGGGTTGAGCGCTCGCACCCTCCGGTCCACCTCGATGGCGTCGGCGCGTCCCCACTGTAGTGCGGCGTCGGCCCGGCTCAGGCGCGGCGCATAGGTGGCCCCCTCCTCCGGCTGCGGAACCGCCTGGGCCACTCCCCTCTCGATGGCGGGAAGCGTCTCGCTAAGAAGCTCCGCACCCAGCTCAGCCAGCGCGGCCGTCAGGGAGGGCGTGGTGGCTTCGCCTGAGACCCTCAGCGACCGGGTGGCGAACACCGGCCCGGTGTCGATTCCGGCGTCCATGCGCATGAGGGAGACGCCGGTGACCTCGTCGCCGGCCAGGATGGCGGCCGCCACGGGGGCGGCACCGCGCCAGCGCGGCAGCAGCGATGCGTGGACGTTGATCCCGCCCAGGGGCATCCCATTGAGAAGCTCGGTGGGAAGTATCTGGCCGTAGGCCGCAACCACCAGAGCATCCGGCCGGAGGTTCTGGAGCCTCCCCGTGGCGGCGGGGTCCCGTAGCCGCTCGGGCTGCCACACCTCCAGACCCAGCTGACTGGCGGCTTCGGCCACGGGGCGCGGCGCCGGACGGCCACGCGAGCCGGGACGCTCAGGCTGAGTGACGACGACGGCCACGTCGGCAAGGAGGGCGCAGGCCCGTAGCGAGGGCACGGAGAAGTCCGCGCTGCCGAGAAATGCCACCCTCATCTCGCGTCACCTTCGGAGGCGACGATCCAGGCGCCGCGCCGTCCACCACAACGGCGACCAGGCCGGCCAGACCCCGCACCGAGCTCGAGCCGTTGCGCAGCGACCGCGAGGGCGACGGACGCCCGCCGGTCAGATGGCGACGGCGTGATCCTCGGCGGCCACCGGAGCCGATCCGGCATCGCTGTCTTCCGATTCGTTCGGCTCAACCTTGCGCAGGGTGGCGATGTCGGTCAGCTTATCGATGAAGAGGATGCCGTCGAGGTGGTCGATCTCATGCTGAATCGCCCGAGCCAGCAACCCGCTTCCCTTTACACGGATCATCTTGCCGTGGCGGTTCAGTCCCCGTGCCACCACGCGCTCCGCCCGGGCAACCTCACCGACCAGGCCGGGCACCGACAGACAGCCCTCGTAGTCGATGTCCTCGCCCTCACTCCGCACCAACTCCGGGTTGGCCAACTGGAACAGCTGGTTGTCCACCTTCATGACGATGACCCGAAGGGGGACGTCCACCTGCACCGCGGCCAGGCCGACCCCCGGAGCATCGACCATGGTCTCGACCATGTCGTCCATGAGGTGCCGGATGGAGTCGTCGACACGGGGCACCCGGGTGGCCTTGATCCTGATGTGAGGGTTTTCCTGGGTGATGATGGGGAGGATGGCCACGATCCGATACTACGTTTTTGGGGCCGGCTACATGGCGGGATCGACATCCACGCTCCAGCCTCGCGCCGTCGGCAACATCGGGAAGGCCCGCTCAACCTCCCGTCCTCGCAGGGTCACCTGCCAGCGATATTGCCCCCGCAACCGATGCAGGAACGCTGGTGAGGGCCCAAGCACGGCGATGGGATCGTCGCCACCTTCCAGTGCGCCGCTGAGGCGGCCCGCGGCCTGCTCGGCGGCACGCCGGGCGCGGCCGTCATCCGCGTCCGTGTAGGTGCATACCACGAGCCGCGTGTACGGGGGGAACTGCAGCTGCCTGCGGAACCGGATCTCCTCGCGAGCGAACCCGAGGTAGTCGTGTGCCGTCGCATGGCGCACGGCGTAGTGGCCGGGGCTGTGGGTCTGGAGGATGACGCGGGCCGGCGCGTCGCCCCGTCCCGCCCGGCCGGCCACCTGGGTGATCAGCGAAAAGGTGACCTCCCCACTTCGATAGTCGGGAAAGTGAAGTGAGGTGTCGGCATTGACGATGCCCACAAGTCGCACCTGGTCCAGGTCCCAGCCCTTGGCGACCATCTGCGTGCCGATGAGGCAATCCGCCTCATGGGCACGAAAACGCTCGTAGATTGTGAAGTAGGCGTCGCGGGTGGCCGTGGTGTCGCGGTCCATGCGCAACAGGCGCAGTTGGGGAAAACGCTCGTGCACCTCCGCCTCCAATCGCTCGGTCCCGGTCCCGAGCCCACTGATGGCGGTCGATCCGCACGAGACACACACCCGGGGAAGCGGCCGGCTATCGCCACAATAGTGGCAGTCGCATCTGCCCCGGCCATGGTGATACACCATGGAGACGCTGCAGTGGCGGCAGGTCATCGCCTCGCCACAGGCACGGCAGAGGACGACGGTGGCAGTGCCGCGACGGTTCAGAAAGAGGATTGACTGGCCTCCCTCGCCATGACACTCCGCCAGGGCCTCCACAAGCACCGGCGACATGGCCGAGCGGTTACCCGCCCGCAGCTCGTCCCGCAGATCCACGACCTCGATGGTCGGAAGCCGCCGCCCGGTGATGCGCTCGGGCAGCGAGGCGAGCTCCATCCCGCCGGTGTGCGCGGCGAAGAACGTCTCCACGCGGGGAGTTGCCGAGCCCACGACGACGGGGGCGGCACACTGCCTGCCCAGCTCCATGGCCACGTCCACAGCGTGATATCGCGGCACCCGGTCCTGCTTGTAGGCGGAGGAGTCCTCCTCGTCCACGACGATGACCCCCAGGTTGTCGAGGGGTGCGAAGATCGCGCTGCGCGAACCAACCACCACGGTCGCCTCGCCCTGTCGCAGCCGTCGCCATTCCGTAGCCCGCTCGGCCTCGGTGAGCGCCGAGTGGATGACCGCCACCCGCCCGGGGAAGCGTCCTGCAAAACGCCGGATCATCTGAGGTGTGAGAGCGATCTCGGGGACCAGCACGATGGCCTGCCTTCCTCTCTCCAGGGCGGCATGCAGAGCGGCAAGGTACACCTCTGTCTTGCCACTGCCGGTGACCCCGTGGAGCAGCACGCGCCGGTGCCGGCGGCCGTCTATGGCGTCGATCAGGAGCGCGGCGGCCGCCCTTTGTGAGTCGCTGAGCGCCGGGGCCACGGAGGCCGTTCCGGCTGATCGCGCCGCCTCCACCCCGCGAGAGGTTCCGCGGGGGCCGCGGCTGCGGCCTCCAGGACGAGCCGAGCGTACCCCCTTGGGGATCATCGCCTTGAGCACCTCGCCCAGCGGCGCGCAATACCGCGCGGCGATCCATCTCGCCAGCGCCACGTGATGGCTGAGGAGGATCGGTGGCTCGTCGATGACGGCGGTGATGGGTCGCACTCGGTCGGCTCGCGCCGGATGCCCCGCCCCTCCCATGACATAGCCGAGCACAGCCCGCGAGCCGAAGGGGATCTCAACGCGCTCGCCGATCCGGAGCCTGCGGGCCAGGTGCGGTGGGACGGCGTAGGTGTACAGATCCGTGGGCATGATCGACCTGAGTTCGGGGACAACCTCCGCATAGCCCTCCACCACGGTCACCGGAGATCCATCAGTGCTCATCCAATCGATCTTGCGCCACCCACCGCGGGGCAGACTCTCTTGGGAGATGATCCAGCCGGACGCTTCGCCGTAAGCCATGGGGAAACGCTCAGACCGACGCCCGCTGCGCGGAGACGGCTCAGACGGACGCCCAATGCCGGGGAGACGGCTCAGACGGACGCCCGCTGCCGGGGAGACGGCTCAGCCGGATGGGCGCCCCTGAGAGCCGACCGATACAGCCTGGATGGCCTCGAAGACGGCGGCGGCGACCTGCCGCTTGCTCGTCCGGGGCACGTGCGTGGTCCGGCCACGGGCGCTCAAGATCACAACCGCATTGTCATCGGTGCCCATCCCAATACCCTCCACCCCAACGTCATTGGCGACGATGTGGTCAAGCCCCTTGGTGCGCAGCTTCGCCCGGGCATTCTCCAGCAGCGGTCCGGTTTCGGCGGCGAAGCCGACCACGATGACGCCGCCGCGCGAGGGGTGGTCTCGCACACTGAGGAGAATATCCTCCGTCGGCACCAGGGCCAGCTGTGAGGGCAGATCGTCCTTGGGCACCTTGCCGGCCAGGGTGGTGACGGGCCGTTGATCGGCCACAGCCGCGGCCATTATCAGCACCGCCGTCTCCGGAAGCACAGGCAACACCGCATCGCGCATCTCGGCGGCGGTCTCCACGGTCACCACGCTGAGGCGCTCCGACGGGGGCGGGGGTGCGGCAGCGGTGATGAGCGTCACCCGCGCGCCCAATGCCAGCGCCTCGGCGGCGAGCGCGTCAGCCATCTTGCCGCTGCTTCGATTGCCGATGAAACGGACACTGTCGATGGGTTCTCGGGTTCCGCCACCGGTGATCACCACGTGGGCGCCCGCCGGCCACCCAGTCCGAGGGGAGCCCCGGCGCGCAGCCGGCACATCATCCCCCGAGGAGGGCGACAGGCCGGCTCCCGCGTCCGGCACAAGTCCGTCTCTCGCAGCCGGCACAAGACCGTCCCCCGCAGCCGGCACGAGACCTCCTCCGCCTGCTACCCGGGCGTGCTGTAAAGCCTCCCCAACCGCCGCCACGATGGCCTCCACCTCGGCCATGCGCCCTGAGCCGAGCCGGCCGCTGGCCTGACGCCCCTCGACCGGACCCACCATGGTGACGCCGCGACCGCTGAGGATCGCGAC
>JBHELP010000233.1:0-10226 GCA_046263035.1 Candidatus Dormibacteria bacterium
CCTTCACCCAGATCACCTTTGTGGTCTTCGTGTTCGAGGCGGGCACCTTCATCGCCGAGGTGGTGCTGCTCTACGCCCTCTACGCCAACTGGAACCGGCTTCGGCGATTCCGGAGGGCCCGCCTCGGCCTGCTCATACTTCTCAACCTGTCCCAGTGGTGGCAGATGTTCTTCATCAACGTCGTCGCCTCCTACATGCTCACCCCCAACGGCGGCGACACCAGCATCCTTCGACAGTTGCTCAATCCAACGGACCTGCCGCTGACCCTGCATCGCACGGTGGGCAACGTGGCCTGGGCGGGCGGCCTCATCGCCGCCGTCGCGGGCTTCCGGTACCTCCAGGCGACCCGAGACGCGCCCCGCGCAACCCGGACGGCGCCGGCCCCGCTGCGTTCGGTGGGAGCGATGGCCGCCCCCGACGGCGGGATGGACATGCCAGGGCGGATGTCCGGAGGGGATGGTGAGGCAGCGTACTGGGACTGGGCGGGTCAGTGGGGCCTTCTCTGGGCCTTCGGCCTCACCCTGGTGCAGCCGTGGATCGGCTACTCCTACGCCAAGGAGGTCCAGCTCCACAGCTACGACAGCTGGTACGCGATGATGCTGGGCGGGCTCTCCAACACCTTCCTTCTTCAGCTCGGTCTGCTCGGCCTGATCTTCGTGCTCGGCGCGCTCTACTTTGCCCGCCGCCTCAAAGCGGAGGGTCTCCGCCTATGGCGACGGCACATGGTGGTGGCGGTCCTGCTCATCGCCGTCACCCTCTTCGCCGTTCAGCCCGCCTGGTTCGCGAGCACTCACGACGATATCGTTGCGGCCCATCGCGACCAGCCGTGGTGGGAGGGCGGGCTGAGAAATCCTCTGGGGAACTTCATCCCCTACAAGGTGGCGTGCCTTTTCCTGATGGTGATCATCGGCGTCTATGCCCTCACCTCATATCTCCGAGCCCGGCAGCGCGGGCTGGTGACGATGGGGAAGGCCCGACGCGGCAGCCAGGGCCTGCTGCTCGGGCTCGGTGCCACCGTCCTGATGATGATGTCGGTGATGGGTGTCATCCGCGAGAGCTCGCGCGAGCCCTACCTGATCAACGGGGAGCTGACCATCCAGCACCAGGACACCATCCACCCCGTGTCACCGGGGGGCGCTACTCCGGCCCCTGGCCCGTCGCCATGAGCCGGGACGTCCTCCACGTCCCGATGGGCACCATCGCCCTTCGTCTCACCCCCTTCCGCAGAGCCCATGACGAGTTGGCAGCGGTGGGCTCACCGCCCTGGCCACGGTGGCTCACGGCCCTCTACCAGCTCCAGTCCGCCGGGTCGGAGACCGGCTCTGGCGGATTGGATGTCACACTGTCCGCCGCCCTGAGCGCCGTCCGCGATCGCGTTGGCCACCGGCTCACCCTGCTGGCCTGGATCGTCGGCGAGCTGGAGCAGCTGGGCTGGCGGGTCGTCGTGGTGGACGACGATGTGATAGCCACCAAGGCCATCTCGCCGCAGCACGCCCGCGAGACTCTCGAGGCCGCCGGCGTCGCCGGCGCGATGACAGCCGTGTCGGAGCTGGATACCGAGGGGTGGCCTCGTCTGTACGAGTCCTGGGAGTTGCAGCGGTGAGCGAAACCAAACCAGGACGGGTTCTCATCCTGGCTGCGGAGCCGATGGTGGGCCGTATCCTCGAGCACAAGCTCCGGCGTGAGGGGCACGAGGTCGTCTGGGAGCGTGACGGCGTTGCCGGCCGGGAGCATCTCGCACACCGGTACGACGTGGCGCTGATCGATGTCGACGGCGAGGGTTCGGACTGGATGTCGGCGGCGGTGGCCTCGCGATTGGGTGTGCAGTGGCTTGCCGTGGTCGACGGACGTGACCGTCAGGGTGCCCTCGCCGCGATGGGCCGCGGCGCCGCTGGAGTCGTCGCCAAGCCCTTCAAACCAACGGCCGTCGCCGCCCAGGTGTGGACCCTGCTCGGGCTCATTCGAACCCCGTGACCGCGGTTCTCGAGGCGCGGCTTGCGGAGCGCCGCTTCCGCGGAGGTGCCGGCGTCGGGCCCCTGGACCTCACCCTCGCCGCCGGCGAGGTCGTCGCCCTGATGGGCCCCAACGGTTCCGGCAAGTCCACCCTGCTCAGGGTGCTGGCCACCGCCGACCGGACCCGCGGCGGGTCCGTCACGTGGTGGGGCTGCGACCGCCGCCCGGTGGCGCGGCGGCGCATCGGCTATGCCCCGGACCAGGCCGTTGACGAGGACGCCCTGAGCGCCCGCCAGAGCACCCACTTCTGGTGCCGTCAATGGTTGCGGGGCGAGGAGGCTCGCCGCCGAACCGATCGTGTCCTGGCCGAGCTCGGCATCGCCGCGATCGCCGACGAACCCCTCGGCAACCTCTCGTTCGGTACCCGCCGGAGGGTCGGCCTTGCCCAGTCATTGGTCCACGAGCCGGAGCTTGTGCTCATGGACGAGCCCAGCGCCGGGATCGACCCCGATGGTGTCGACGACCTCGTCGGCCTGCTGCGCACCCGAGCCAGCGCCGGTGCCGCCGCCGTGGTGGCGAGCAACGATCCTGGTTTCGTCGGCCGCGTGGCCGATCGCGTCGCCTTCCTCGACGGGGGGCTCCTCATCCGGGTGGAGGCCACCGGCAGGCTGCTGGCCGAGCTGCCCTCACGGGTGGTCGAGCTCAGGCGCCGGGACGAGCGTTGGGACGGCCCGAATATCGCCGGCGCCCGCACTCTTGGGTGCAGCGACGGGTGGTGGACCGTGGAGCTGATGGATGACACCAGCCTGCCCGCACTGGTGGCCGCCGCCGACTGGCCGGGCGGCCGCCTCGAGGGGCTGCATCTGCGCTCGCCGGACCTGAGGGACTGCTTCCGGCGGCTCACCGGCCGGGAGATGACCGCAGGCGCGCCCCGGTGATCCTCACCCTCAGGGGCTCCCGGGCACAGGGATCCGGCCGGCCCCATGCCCGCTTCAGCGTCTGGCTTCCGGGCAGCACCCTGGGGCGTGAGCTGCTCGTCGCCGGCTCACGGCCGCGCGCGCTGGTGATCAAGGTGCTCTTTCCTCTCCTCATGACAGTGCCCCTGGTGGCGGCGCGTGCGCCCAGGTTCTGGGCTGCCGCCCTGCTCACGGTCATGGTTGCCATGATCGGGACCGTGGGGAGCGCGGTCGCCGTGGCCAGGGCCAGGCAGTCCGGGCTGCTCACCCGGCTGGCGCTTACTCCGCGCCCGGCGTGGCGAATCCTGGGAGGATGGGTGCTGGCCGGCACCCTGGTGGACGCCCTGCAGATACTGCCCGTTCTGACCCTTGCCTCCGCCGGAGGTGGGCGCATCGAGGGACTGCCCCTCCTCGCTCTCGCCGCAACCGCGTGCCTGCTGACCGCGGCCGTCGTGGGATGCGTTGTCGCCGCCTGTGGCGGCGGCCTTGGCGAGGTTCTCCTCGATGTGACCGTGGTGCTCGCGCCTCTCCTGTACCTCGGCGGCCTCTTCACCGGTGTGCCCCGAAGCGGCTGGCGATTCGGGGCGGCGCTTGTCGATCCCTTCGGGCAGCTCGACTCGGCTTTCCTCAACGCTCTCGGCGCCGGGGGCGCCTTCGGCGTGGAGACCATCGGTCTGGTGAGCCTGGTGGTGATCGTCACCGCGCTGGCCGCTCTCGGACTGCTGAGCCGGTGGATTCTCGAACGCGGAGGATGAGGCGACGAGCCACCCCAGGGCTCATCGCCACATCGGTCAGCGCCCTGCTGACGGGGTGCGGGACCGGGGGCGGCGCCTCCGTCACACCCGCCGAGCTGGGTCTTGCCGCCGGCGCCCCGATGCATGCTCTAGCCTCCACCACCATTCACACGAGCCCGGATGGGGGCATCTATCGCAACCCAGACGCTCTTCGAGTTGTGGTGGCGGGACGCGGGCCTGCCTCCCCACTCGATGACCGTCTCGGCAGTGCCGCCGACTGGAGGCCGCTTCGCACGCTCGGTGCCCTCACCTTCGTGGGAATCCAGCTGAGCAACGACGGGAAGGTCGGCTCCGATCCGCGCCTCAACGATCTTCAGGTGGCCAGCGATCTTGCACCAGATGGAACCGCCGCCGCCCCGTTGCGCCGCTTCTACCACCCCATGTACCCCCTGGCAGCGCTGGCGGACGTTCCCATCGGCGGCGACTGCACCATCACTCTCGATCCGTCTCAGCAGGCTCTGGTGGTTCTGGTCTATCCGCCCCTCCGGCGGACCACCCAGGTCACGTGGGGGCGCTTCGGTGACTTCACACTGGAGTTCGGGCTGACCGGACGGCTTCCCTCCAGCACGGGACGGCTCCATGCCACCGCCTGCGTGCCCCCTCGAGCCCCTCCATGACCAGGACCCATGCGAGCTCATGGACGGTATCGATGCCCACCGCCCTGGAGACCTGCATCCGCGTCGCCGCGGCCCCTGCCGGCGATGCCGGCCCCTGGCCGCTGAGCCGGGCCCTGGCTCAGCTGGCACCCCTGGGCGTGCGCGCCGAGGAGCGCTTCCGCGCCCTGGGATCCGGAAGGGGACGGCCGCTGATCCACTCCCAGGAGGCCCGCTGGCACGGCCTGCCGGTCGAGCTCGAGGCGATCTCCTGCCGGGAGCCGGGGACACTGGACGAGGTGGCCCTGGCGCTGCCCAGCCACACGGAGATGCTGGCCGCGGATGACGTCGATGAGAGCGCGTTCTGGGAGCTTGTGGACACCTTCGCGGCGGCCGTCGATGCCCGGCACGGTGCCATCGTGGATGGTGAGGCCATTCTCCTGGAACCGCCGGCGGGTCAGGTGGGGTGGCAGCGACGCTTCTCCCGTCATTTCGGGCTCCTGGTTCCGGCCGAGGTGGCGCGGTGCTGGCCCCCGGCAGCGGCCCCCTACCGGCGCCTTCCGCGGAGCGACCTGCTGGTGGTCCTGCGCTGAGCGGCGCTACCCTGCACCAGCGCCTCGGCGTCGCCGTTGCCGTGGCCGTGGCCGTGGCCGTGGTGGGGCCGCCGCTGGCCTCCCCCGCTCATCGCATGGCGGTCTGGCGTGCGTACCTGCGCTGCTGTGAGGTAGCCATGGCCGTCGAGGCCGTGGCCGGTGTGCTGCTGGCGGTCACGGGCCGGCCGCCCCGAAACCCCCTCCACTGGCTGTACGGAGGCGCGGCCCTCGCCTCGCTCCCGCTGGCGAACCGGATGAGTGCCTTCTGGCCCCCTGGGAGGGAACGGGTCGTCCTCGGCCTGGGCGCACTGGCAGCCGCTCTGCTCGCGCTTCGTGCCGTGCTCACGGGTGGGTGACGCCGGTACCCAACACAAGCGCATTGGCGGTCTGTACACTCACCGTCCCCAATGCCTGAGAAGACCATGGCGATAGAGCGAGCCAAGGCCGCAGCGGACCCCAGCAAGTCGCGGCCGGTGATGCTGGCCGTGGCCGGGGACAGCGCCGCCGGCAAGACCACGATGACCGCCGGTCTGGTGCGGACGCTGGGATCCGACCGGGTCACCAGCGTGTGCGTGGACGACTATCACCGCTATGACCGAGAGGAGCGGAAGTCCCTTCCCTTCACGCCCCTCCACCCCGACTGCAACTACATCGACATCATGGAGCAGCACCTCCAGCTGCTCAGCACCGGGCGTTCGATCCTGAAGCCGGTGTACGACCACAAGACGGGCACCTTCGGGCGCCCGGTGCTGATCGAGCCCCGGGAATTCATCATCATCGAGGGCTTGCTGCCACTGCACACCGAGCTCGCCCGCGAGTGCTTCGACATCACCGTATACCTCGATCCCGATGACGACCTGCGCCGGGAATGGAAGATTCGCCGGGACAGCAAGAAGCGCGGCTACACACCCGAGCAGGTCCTGGCGGAGCTCGAGAATCGGGAATCGGATGCCGCCTCCTTCATACGTCCGCAACGGGCCCATGCCGACATAGTGGTTCGCTTCGCGCCCGTGGAGGGAGGGCCGGAGGGCGAGCACCTGAGCGCCACCATCCTCTTGCGCCCGACGATACCCCACCCCGACCTCTCCCAGATCCTCACCGACGACGCCCGCGAGGCGCTGCACATGAAGCTTGCCCGGGACAGCGACGGCAAGCCGGTGGACGCCCTGCACGTCCACGGACATGCCAGCCGGGAACGCAGCCAGGATGTCGAGCGCCATATTTGGGAGAGCCTGGGAGTGCCCCACCCCCTTCCCGAGCAGCTCGGCGTCATCAACGGAGACGCTCGCAGCGAGCCGCTGGCGATCACGGAGCTGATCCTCCTCTTCCACATGCTCCAGTCCCGCCGGCGGGTGAGGTCGGGAGAGCCGGCCGGCGTTCCCTGAAGCCGGTCAGACCGGCAGGGCCTCGGCCACGGCAGGGGTTCTGCGGGCCGGGGCCGGGGCGGGAACATGGAATCGGCGGCGGAGCTCATCGGCACCAATGCGCTGACACCAATCACCGAATGCCTCACCAACGAGGCGCTCGTCGCGGAAGGCCGTGAGCGGCCCCCGAAGCAGATCACAGAGGCCGGTCAGGGGAACGGCGGCCGCGTAGAGCTCATTGAGACGGGTTCCCTGCGGATCGCCGCCGAGGAAGACGTCGTACTTACCAAGCGTGGTGCCGACAAAGCCGACATCACCCTGGTACGGCCGGGCGCAGCCGTTGGGGCATCCCGTCATTCGATAGCTGATCTGCTGATCGGCGAGGCCAATCTCCTCCACCAGGATTCCGATCTGGCGGATCAGGTCGGGCAGGACCCGCTCGCTCTCCGCCACGGCCAGGCCGCAGGTGGGGTAGGCGGGGCAGGCCATGGAGTTGCGCAGGGTGATGGGCAGATCCGCGACGTGAAGGATTCCGAGCTGGACGAGCAGCGCGTCCACGCGCGGCCGGGCGGCCGGCTCGACTCCGGCGAGGATGACGTTCTGCTGAGGCGTGAGAATAACCTCTGGGCGCATCTCCTCGACGATCCGGCGCAGGCCGCTCCGGAGCCGATGCCTCCTCCCTGACCCTGCGTCACGGTCGGCGATGCGCCCATTCTCCACAGGGATGCCCACGTAGAGAAGGCCGTCACCCTGCTCGTGCCAGCCGAGGTGGTCGTCAACCATCGGCCAGGTGAGCGGCCGCGGATCGCCGAGGGGGAAATCGAGGCGCTGCTGGACCTGCCCCCGGAACCAGGCCACGCCGCGGTCGGCGATGAGGTACTTGAGCCGCGCGTGTCTCCGGTTGGCGCGGTCCCCGTGATCCCGCTGGACCGAGATCACCGCCTGGCTGAGGGCGATGACCTGGTCGGCGCTGACCCAGGCCATGGGCACTGCCACCGCGGCGAAGGTCTCCGGCTTGTTGCGGTGCCGTCCCATGCCGCCGCCCACGAGGACCGAGAACCCCTCCAGGCCACCGTCGTCCGCCCGGCGATGCGCCACCAGCCCAAGGTCGTTGGCGTACACGTCGACACAGTTGTCCCCCTCCAGGGCGACCGCCGTCTTGAACTTGCGGGGGAGATACCGGTCCCCGTAGAGCGGCTCCGTCTCGGGTTCGGAGCTGCCGGCGAGCTCGCCATCGATCCAGATCTCGTGATATGCCCGCGTCGCGGGTGTCAGCGCCGGCACCAGCACCGCAAGCGTGGCCAGGATGTCGGCTCGGAAGCGGTCCCTGATCGGGGCGGGGCAGCACATGATGTTGCGCTCCTGGTCACCACAGCCACCGAGGGTGGTGAGCAGCGTCCGATTGATGGCTCGGATGGCATCCCGCATGTCACCCTTCAGCACCCCGTGGAGCTGGAAGTCCTGGCGGGTGGTGATGCGCATCGTGCCATCGCCCCAGCGACCGGCGATCTCGTCATGGGCAAGGTAGCCGTCGGCGCCGGCCACTCCACCCGGAATGCGCGTGCGGATCATCATCTGGTGGTGCTTGTCCAGGCCGAGGGTCCGGGCCTCCCGGCGGCGATCGCGGTCGTCCTGCTGGTAGACGCCATGGAATTTCAGAAGCTGAGCCGACTCCTCGCTGAAGGCCGGAGTGTCGGCCTCGAGCTCGGCGGCGATGTCCCCGCGCAGGTGGTTGCTGTGCAACTTGATCGCCTCGACCTTGGAGAGGTCGGGCTGGGCACCGTTGCCGGCGACATCTGACTGGCGGGGCTGGGGCATGGCTGCGGCCGCTAGCGTGCCGCCGAAGCCGCGGAGGTGATCCCATCAACCGCCGCCATCACCCTGGCCGCGGACTCCTCGGCCGTTTCGGCGCTGGTGTCCACCACCACCTCCGGATGAAGGGGCTCCTCATACGGATCAGAGACTCCCGTGAAGTTGGCCAGCTCACCGGCGAGGGCCCTCTTGTAAAGGCCCTTGACATCGCGACGCACAAGCTCGTCCATCGGACAGCTGACGTGAACCTCCACAAAGCGCTCGATCCGTGCCCTGACCTCGTCACGGATGGCGCGGTAGGGGGAGATGGCGGCAACGATCACCACCACGCCGTTGCGACTGAGCAACTCGGCCACGAATCCGATCCGCCGAATGTTTGTGTCGCGGTCCTCCTTGCTGAAGCCCAGCCCCTTGGAGAGGTTCTCGCGGACAACATCCCCGTCGAGAACCTCGACCCTGCGCCCCTGGCGGCGCAGCTGATCGGTGACAGCGGTGGCAATGGTGGTCTTGCCCGCGCCCGACAGCCCGGTGAGCCAGATGGTCACGCCCGCGTCAGTCATGGCCGCTCCCCACCTCTGAGGCGGCACTCCCTCCGAGGTGGATGCCGCATTCCTTGTCGATGCCCTTCTCCCACCACCAGCGCCCGGCGCGGGGATCCTCGCCCTCCCGGGTGGCACGGGTGCAGGGGGCGCAGCCGATGCTGCCGTAGCCCTGGCCGTAGAGGGGATGGACGGGGACGCCGGCGGAGGCCAGATGGTCGAGGGTGTCGGTCTCGCCCCATGCTGCCAGCGGATTGACCTTGGTGATGCCTCCATGCTCGCCATCCCGCTCCACGATGCCGATCACCCCTCGCCCGGTGGACTGATCGCGGCGAAGGCCGGTCAGCCAGCAATCAAGGGTGCCGAGCAGCGACTTCAGCGGCGCCACCTTGCGCAGGGAGCAGCATTCCAGCCTGCGTTCCGCCGACGTGTAGAAGGGGTTGACGCCATACCGGCCGGTGAAGCGCTCGATGTCCGCGCGCTCGGGGAAGATGACCTCTATACCGCGCTGGTAGTGGCGGCGGAGGGTGTCCAGATACTCGTAGGATTCTGCGGGAAGACGACCTGTGTCGATGGTGATGATGCGGACGCGAGGATCGATGGCGATGGCCATGTCGGCGACCGCCACGCCGTCCGCCTGCAGGCCTGTGACCACGGCCACCCGATCTCGGGGGAAGCGATCGAGAGCCCAGGCCACCGCCTCGCGTGGATGAGCATCCTCCAGGGCGCCGGCTACTGCGGACAGGTCCGCGGCCCGCTCGAGCGCGACGGGGGTGGTCACCGTCACACCACCACCGCAACCGGTGACGAGTAGGCGGCTCGCAGTATGTCGGCCACCTCGGGACGGCTGAAGACCCTGGGGAGATCCTGGTTGCTGGTCAACAGCTCGCGCACCCGGCTGCCGCTGAGGACGACCCTGTCGCCGGCCCCGTGGGGGCAGGTACGGGTGCTGGCCATGCACTCGCACACCGAGCAGTAGAAGGTGTGCTCGAACTTGAAGGCACTGAAGCCCAGCCGTTCGGCGCCGCCAAGCTCGTCGTAGAGCTTCTGGGCATCGTAGGTGCCGTAGTAGCT
This sequence comes from Candidatus Dormibacteria bacterium, assembly GCA_046263035.1. Taxonomy (GTDB): domain Bacteria; phylum Chloroflexota; class Dormibacteria; order Aeolococcales; family Aeolococcaceae; genus JBHELP01. Next base: position 9,679 of record JBHELP010000233.1, read on the forward strand.
GCCCACGCCGGCCGCATCTCGCCCGATGATGAAGTGGGAGCAGCCGAAGTTGCGCCGGACCAGACCATGGAAGACCGCCTCACGCGGCCCCGCGTACCGCATGGCGGCGGCGAACGTGGCGAGAAGCACACGCTCCGCCGGGTAGTACCGATCCAGCAGGACCCGGTAGCACCGCAACCGCACGTCGGCCGGGATGTCGTCATCCTTGGTGACTCCGACCAGCGGGTGCAGGAGGAGGCCATCGACCTGCTCCAGGGCCACCTTGGTCAGGTACTCATGAGCGCGGTGGACGGGGTTGCGCGTCTGGAAGGCCACCACGGCGGACCAGCCGCGCTCTATGAACGCCGCCCTGGTGTCGGCGGGCTCGAGGGCAAGGGCCGCCGTGGCCCCGTGCCCGGCTGGTGGCACGTCGACCGGCCCACCAAGCAGGTGGGAGCCGGCCGCCCGCATCGCGCGCACTCCGGGATGGGCGTCATCGGTGCATCGATAGACCTCGCGGGCCTCCAGATCCGACTCGCGCGGGAAGCGGTCCGACACGGTTAGAATCC
>JBHELP010000234.1:0-4422 GCA_046263035.1 Candidatus Dormibacteria bacterium
CGTGTCGGCGACGGGCGCAACGGGCGTGACCGGCGCCACCGGCGTGACCGGCGCCACCTGCGCCACCGGGGTCACCGGCGCAACGGGCGTGACGGGCGTGACCGGCGCCACCGGAGCGACGGGCAACCCGGTCACCGGGTCCACCGCCCCGGCGGGGGGGACGGCGCCGCCGGTTGTCACGCGTTCTTCGCGAACCTCGAGGGGATCCATGGCTGTCTACCTCCGGATTGTTCCTGGCGTGGCGGCGAGCCTGACCAGAATACCCGGAGGTTCCGGCGAACGCGCCGTGCCCCATACATTGACAACCATCGATGCCTTGCGGTAGCATTGCACGCATTGACAGACTTCGATAGGAGGTAGCCCCGTGTCCCGTGTCCAGCTGGCCATCAACGTCACCGACCTCGAGGCCGCCGTCAGCTTCTACAGCCGGCTCTTCAGCAGCCCGCCCGCCAAGCAGCGGCCCGGCTATGCGAACTTCGCGATCGCCGATCCGCCCCTGAAGCTGGTGCTCATCGAGCAGGAGGGTGAGCCCGGCGGCGGCACGCTCAACCACCTTGGCGTGGAGGTGGAGTCAGCCGCCGAGGTCTCGGCCGCCACCCGCCGGCTCGCCGCCGACGGCCTGGCCATCGCCACGGAGAATGATGTCACCTGCTGCTATGCGCGCCAGGACAAGGTCTGGGTCGACGACCCGGACGGCGCTCCCTGGGAGATCTACACAGTTCTTGGCGATGCCCCCGCCGCCGGCGCGGATGCCGGCCTCGAGGGGCCGCAGGACAACCCTCTGGGCTGCGGTGACGGAGCCCACTGCTGCTGATGGCCCAGCACTCCTGAGGGGCCCGCATCCTGCTAGCTTCCCCTGCGGATCGGTCACAACCGCAGGGAGGCACATGGCACCATCGCTCATTCCGCGCGAGCGGCGTTTCTACGAGCTCTTCGACAGGCAGGCTGCCAACATCGTCGAGGCCGCCGGGGTTCTGGTGGCAGCCCTCGCCGAACCGGCCTCCCTGGCCGCTCGCCACCAGCAGCTGCGGGACCTGGAGCACCAGGGTGACGACGTGACCCACGAGCTGGTACGCACCCTCAACAAGACGTTTGTGACGCCCCTCGACCGGGAGGACATCTACACCCTGGCGGCCGGGCTAGACGACGTCCTCGACTTCATCGAGGAGATCGGCGACACCGTGGCCCTGTATGGGATCTCCGACATTCCCGCCCCGGCGACGCGCATGGCCGAGCTGGTGCAGTCGGCGTCGGTGGCGCTGGAACAGGCGATCATCAGCCTGGAGGGCCGCAAGGGGGTGGAGGAGCACTGGGTGGAGGTCCATCGCCTGGAGAACATCGGTGACACAACCTCTCGGGAGGCCATCGGGGAGCTCTTCAGCGGGGCCTACGCGACGCTCGATGTGATCAAGCTCAAGGAGCTGTACACCCTGCTCGAGGATGCCCTGGATCGCTGCGAGGACGTGGCCAACGTCATCGAGAGCATCACCATCAAGAATGCCTGACACGGCGACCACCCTGCTGGTGCTCACCATCGCGGTGGCCCTGGCCTTCGACTTCACCAACGGCTTTCACGACACCGCCAATGCGGTGGCCACGACCATCGGCACCCGCGCGCTGACACCCCGCACGGCGATCGCCCTCTCCGCGGTCCTCAACCTGATGGGGGCGGTGGTGACCACACAGTTTCTCCACTCCAAGGTGGCCAACACCATCGGCGGGCTGCTCAGCCCCGCTCGCGGCGTTGCTCCGGAGATGATCGTCGCCGCCCTTCTCGGGGCCATCGCCTGGAACCTGATCACCTGGAGGGCCGGGCTCCCCTCGAGCTCCTCCCACGCCCTGATCGGAGGGTTGATCGGGATGGGCCTGGCCGCCTATGGCCTGGGGGCCGTGAGGTGGGACAAGGTGTACCCCGTCCTCATCGCCCTGGTGACGTCACCGCTGGCCGGGCTGCTCATCGCCTACGTGGTGATGGTGATCCTGCTCAATCTCTGCCGGCGGCTCAACCCCGGGCGCGCCAACGTCGGCTTCCGTCGCCTGCAGATACTCTCGGCGTCCTTCGTGTCCTTCAGCCATGGGGCCAACGACGCCCAGAAGACCATGGCCATCATCGCCCTGGCCCTGGTAAGCACCCATCATCTGAAGAGCTTCTCGGTGCCGCTGTGGGTGGTGCTGCTTGCCGGTGCCACCATCGGCTTCGGCACCTATGCCGGCGGTTGGCGGATCATCCGCACCATGAGCACCCGGATCATCAAGCTGACGCCGGTGGACGGGTTCGCCGCGGAGACGGTGGGCGCCTCGGTCATCCAGGTGGCGACCCAGGTCGGTCTGCCGGTGAGCACGACCCATGTGGTGGCTGGGTCGGTGATCGGGGTGGGGGCCACCCATCGCATCAGTGCCGTGCGCTGGGGGGTGGCGCGCCGGATCGCGGCCGCCTGGGTGCTCACGGTGCCGGCCTCGGCGGCGATGGCCGCCGGGGTGGCGCTGCTGGTCTCGGCGATCGGCTGGGTGGCCGGCTTCACCACCGTGGCGCTGGCCTGCCTGGCGCTGCTGCTGCTCTCCCGGCGCCGCCCGCCCGTGCCGGCGAAGAGACAGCTCAGCCCGGCCACCTGAGCAACTCGGGAACAGGTTCCGTCCCGGCGGCGCCACGGCCGTTGTGCGCGCCACGGCCTTTGTATGGACATCGTGGCGCGGGTGTCACCGTGCGGCGAACGGCACTCGCGGTTGCTGCTGCTAGCGTCCTGGGGGTATGACGCGCCACGTCCTTCGCGTCGCGGCCGCCCTGGTGATCGCCACTCGCGGCGGTGGCTGCTAGCGTCCTGGGGGCATGACGCGGCACACGCTTCGCGTCGCCACCGCCCTGGCGATCGCCACGGCGGTGCTGCTCGTCTACGCCGCGCGCTGGGTGCAGATGGATGCTCCGCGCATCGACGCCGGCGATTTCACGGCCACCTACGTCGGCGGCTCGCTGTGGCGCGATGGTCACCGTGCCGACCTCTATTCGGAGCCGCTCCAGTACGACAGGCACGCCCACATAGACAGCCCCCGCCTCACCAGCGACCTGCTCTTCGCCAACCCGCCGGTGGCGGCGGTCCTGGCGGCGCCCTTCACCCTCCTGGGCCTGAGTGATGCCTATCGCCTGTGGACGCTCCTGCAGGTGGCCCTCTTGGTCGCCGCCGTGGTCTCGGTGGCGCGCGCCGCCCCCTGGCCTGACCGATGGGGAGCGGTCAGCCGCTACACCGCCGGGGCCGCGGCGCTCGCCGGAGTCGCCGGCCTGCCCTTCCTGCTGCTGGGACAGTGGGACGGCATCGTCGCACTCGGGGTGGCGCTGGCCTACGTCGCCTGGCGGCGCGGCGGACGCTTCGGGGGCGGTGCTCTGCTGGCCCTCAGCATCGCCATTGCCAAGCCGCACCTCGGGCTGGGGCTGGCCGCATTCCTGTTGGGCTGGCGTGACCGCCGCGCCCTGGCCGGCGCCCTGGCCGGCGTCCTCATTGCGGTGGTCGCCTCCGTGCTCGCCGCCGGCGTGGCCGGGATGGCGGGCTTTGCGCAGGGCGCTCTCGCCGACGCCGGCCGATGGCCGCTGCGTAGTCTGATCGGCTTCACCGGTCTGGCCGGCTCCTGGCTCGGCGACGGCCGCAGTGCACACGCCCTGGCCGCCGTGGCGACGGTGATGGCCATGGCCGTGTGCGTGTACCTCGGTGCCATGCACCGGCGCCGGCCCGTGCTTCTCGAGGTCACCCTGGGTGCGGCGGTGGTGCTCTCCCTGGTGGCGTCACCGCATCTGCGCATGCACGACCTGGTGATGTTGGCCCCCGTGCTGGTCTGGGTGGTGGCCTGGGCGGCGCGCCAGGACGCTCTCCCGCGCCCTCAGAGCCGGATCCGACAGGGCGCCTGGTTGGGCGGTGGGGGAGGGCGGTGCGTGGCCGTGGTGGTGGGACTGTGGCTGGCCGTCAACACTGCTGCCGCCCTTGACCTGGGCAACTCACAGCCGGCCCCACCGGGGCGCGTGGTGCCCCTGGCGCTGGTGGCGGCCGGTGCGCTGGCAGTGATGGTGGTCCGCTCCTCCACCGTCGTGGTGTGACCCTGCGAGCGGCCTGGAGCAGGGGCCCGGTCCGGCCGGCGGCGGCCCGGGGAAGGGGCTCAGTCGGGCTGGCGGCGGCCTGGAGCAGGGGCCCGGTCGGGCTGGCGGCGGTGCTGGTTGTCGCGGAGCGGTTGGTCCTCGGGGTGGCCGGCTGGCTTCTCGCGGGGCCGATGCAGGCGGCTTCGCCCGCGTTGCTGAGCAGCCTCGTCGATCGCCCCGGCACTCTGGCGGCGGCCGTGGTGGGTCCCTGGCAGCGTGATGACGGGCTCTGGTACCAGTTGATCGCCCAGGCGGGCTATGGCGCCCATCCCGCCGATGCCGCCTTCTTTCCCCTGTATCCG
>JBHELP010000235.1:0-2969 GCA_046263035.1 Candidatus Dormibacteria bacterium
TGGTGGCCAGCGCGCTGTCGGTTCGGTTCAGGACCACGGGGGCCTGGCCGTTGACACCCCAGCGCACCCCTCCGCAGCCCGCCAGCACCGTTCCCATGAGGAGCCCCACCGCCGAGGCCCGACGTCTCAACTCAACACCATGGTCAGCGATGCTAGCCGAGTGCCCATCGCGCCCGGGCCCGCCGCCTTGCCTGTCCGGGCCATCTGCTCCCGGCCTCTGATCTGGGGTGATGCGTCCCGTCACAGAGACGCAGGCAGCGGTTGCCGGGGCGCGACGCCAGCTTAGAGAGGGGCGCCGTCCGGGCGCACAGCATCGAGGGCCCTATCCACCTTGGCGTGATAACGGTGACCCACTATGCCTCCCAGCACGGCGGCGAGAAGCGTGCCGATCGCTATGAGCAGCAGTGCGACGGCACCGCCGTTGACGAGGGTCTGCCCCTTGACGGGGATGCTCGGCAGCCGAAGCTGCCCGAGCACGTTGTACTGTGATCCGGCAACCACACCTGCCACTGCAAGGACAGCGGTGACGACAGCGGAGAGTACCCACACACCGAAACCCTGCAGGCCGCCGCTGAAGCGCGACAGGCGACCGGCGACGTATCCCCCCGCGTAGTAGGCGAGCAGGAGGATGAGGAGCAGGAGGACTCCGCCGGCGACGGTCAAGGTTGTCGCCGAGCCCGAGACATCGGCCACCGAGCCCTGTTGAAGGCCGATCGCCGTCCCTCCGGCCGCGATCAACGCGGTCAGGAGGACACTGATGCCCACCGTCACCAGCCATCCGAACACCGCGGCTCCGGCGTTCAATCCCTTGAGGCTTTGAAGTTCGCTCCATCGCCGGGCTTCGCGGGAGGCGCGGTCGTTCCGACCGCGCTCGCCCCCGCTGATGGTGTCGCCCGCCGGCACTGTCGTGACGTCCGTCGAGTCCCCGGCGGGTCGCCGTCCGGGCTCCAGCGGTGGCGGGGAGCCCGGGGGAGGGGGAGGAGGCGCCGCGGGAGTGGCTGCGGGGGCGCTCCCTCGCCGCCTGCCGAAGAGATTCACGGTGGGCATGGTATCATGGGATACCGGCGTTATAAGATTGTGTTGGGGGCTCTGTGCCTGGCGTGGGGCTCGTCATCCGGACTGGCCGGCGGTCCTGGAGCCGGACGCCATCCGCTCTCACTCCTTTTGATAGACTGCGCTCGACCTGGCCCTGCTAGGTCATATTTATTTACAGCGAGGCTCAACCCGTGGCCAAGGGCGGTACGGCGATCATCGTCACCCTGCAGTGTTCCGGCTGCCGGGAGCGCAACTACACCACCATGAAGAACAAGCGCAACGATCCGGATCGTCTGGAGCTCCGCAAGTTCTGCAGTCGTTGCCGAAGCCATACCGCTCATCGCGAGACCAAGTAGGTTCGGAGGAGTGGCAGCGGGTCATGCCAACAGGCACAGGCACAGGCGCGTAGCTCAGCTGGTAGAGCATCGGTCTCCAAAACCGAGGGTCGCACGTTCGAGTCGTGTCGCGCCTGCCAGGTACTCATCGATGGCACCCTTCCGGTGGCGTCAGCAGGAGGTCGGTTAGCACAGTGGCAAAGGCGGTACGGGCGGCGGCCGGGCCCAGATCACGGGCTCCGGCCCTGACATCGTCCTCCCGGCGCGGGAACTACCTCAAGGATGTATGGGAGGAGCTCAAGAAGGTTCTCTGGCCCACCCGCAAGGAGTTGACACGAATGACAGGCATCGTGATTGCCACGGTGTTCATCTTTGCGGGGATCATTGGCGTCGCCGACTACGGTCTGGGCCTGGTCGTCAAGCAGCTCTATGCTGCTCCAGGCACCGCCCAGAAGGCACCGGCACGGCCCGCGGCACCGGCACCCGTACCCTCGGCCGCACCCCGCGCTTCCGCTCCTGCTGCGCCCCGGGCGTCGGCCCCGGTTGCTCCGGGTGCGTCCGCCCCCGGTGCACCGGGAGCCGCTGCACCGGGAGCCGCTGTACCGGGAGCCGCTGCACCGGCGGCACCGGCATCATCTGCTCCCACCGCCGCTCCCGCCGCTTCGGCGCCGGCGGTACCGGCCCCGGCCGCCCCGGTGCCCCAACCATGACGCAATCCACACAGGGTGAGACAACGATGAGTGAGACAGCCGCTCCCAGCGATGCCAGGTGGTATGTCATCCACGCCTATTCAGGTCATGAGGACAAGGTTCGCAACAATCTCATGAAGCGGGTCGATTCCATGGACATGCACGACAAGATCTTCGAGGTCCTCGTGCCCACCGAGGACGTCATCGAGATCAAGGATGGTCAGCGGAGGCATGCCGCCAAGCGAATTTTCCCCGGGTACATCCTCGTCAACATGGTGATGTCGGACGAATCGTGGTACGTCGTTCGCAACACACCGGGGGTGACGTCCTTTGTCGGCTCCGGAAACAAGCCCGTGCCACTCCAGGACCACGAGGTCAAGGGGATCAAACGGCAGATCAGCGCCGAGGCTCCACCCAAGCCGCAGGTCGAGTACGAGGTCAACGACAAGGTCAGGGTCGTGGACGGCCCATTCACCCATTTCGACGGTACGGTGACCGAGATCAACCTCGAGAAGGGCAAGCTCAAGGTTCTCGTCAGCATGTTCGGCCGGGACACACCGGTGGAGCTCGACCTGCTGCAGGTCGAACGCATCCGATGATGCCTGACGCAGAGTCGGTGGGGGTGAAGACGGCCGTTGTCACCGTTTGGCGGAGTCACATGCCCTCCTGGCCGGTATGGCCGAGGTACACCGCCTTCATGAATAGAGCGATGGTGCCCATGGCCGGGAGGGTCGACCTCGGGGACGCCGCCCGGCGCGGGGCTCGCTCAATGGAGACTTAGACATGGGCAAGAAGAAGGTGAAGGCCGTGATCCGCCTTCAGATCCAGGCCGGCAAGGCGACGCCGGCGCCTCCGGTGGGTACGGCTCTGGGCCCGCACCACCTGAACATCATGGAGTTCTGCAAGGCCT
>JBHELP010000236.1:0-4124 GCA_046263035.1 Candidatus Dormibacteria bacterium
CAGGCGCTCACCCTGTTCAAGAAGCTGCGGCAATCCGGTCCTGGCCAACTCAGCCTGGGGCGCAACGGGGCAAGCCCGATCGCCGGGGTTCGTTAGGAGGGTCAGGTGCCGCGGGTGGCTCAGCTCTCGCCTCGGCAGGACTCCCGAGGCGGCTCAGTTCCCGAGGCGGCCCAGGTGCCGAGGCGTCTCAGGCCTACCGGCGGTCGACTCCCCGCTCCATGGCTGACCGGAACAGTCTGATGAGGCTGTCCGCGTGGGAATCGAACATGAACTCGTGCCGGGACCGCCACATGGCGTCGCCCCGTCGGCCCAGGCTCGTGCGGTCCTGGAGCAGCCCAACCAGTTCGTCCACGTCCTCGTAGAAGATGCCGGCGTCAAGTCGGCGCAACAATGACTGCATTGCCATTGCGCTGCCCGTGCTCGCGGGCAGGATCATGGGCAATCCTGCCACGGCATACGTCGCCATCCGGGCTGGATAGTTGAGGTCTCCCCAGACGGCGCGGCGGAGGTCGCCCTCGTTGTCGCTGCGGAGCTGATGAAGCCATCCGGCGTCGTACTGGCTCAGTTCCGTAACCCAGTCAGGTTGCGCCACCTGGGGATGGAGGTGGAAGTAGCCCGGCGCAGCGGCGGCGCATTCGTCGGACCAGGACGACCACGCGCTGCGATGGAAGTCCCCATAGAAATGGACGTGGATACGGGCTGCGCCGAGGGTCTCGACCAGCTTCGACGTCATCCCGATCGGCGCGCCGGGGATGACGGTATGGATCTCTCCGTCGCCGGCGGAGAGGGGCGGCGAGCGGTCTGCGCTGAACCATTCCGCCTTGGGAAGATCGCCGTCCAGCGACATCGCCATACCCGACTCCACGATGCGTGGATCCGCCGCGGCAAACCAGTCCCGCATCTCGGGGCTCGAGTAGATCTGTGCCTGGCTCATGGTCACAAGGTCGAGCAGGTGTAGCCAGGTTCCATTGGCGATGCAGTCAAAGGGGCTTTCCTTGAAGTGCCAGACGAACGGGATGTCCAGGCCGCTGGTGAGAACCTCGTGTGCGAGGGGAACCGCCTCCCAATTGAGCAGCCCGTAGATGACGTCTGGTTGCAGCCGTCGAATTGCCTGGCGCCACCCCTGCAGGGGCACATCCTGCACATGGCCGAAGGGGACCGGTCCGACAGTGTTGAACCAATGTGGCTCGGGCGTCCAGAGCCCAAGCAGGGTGTGACCTCGCTCCTCCAGCGCCAGGATGCGCTCCGAGTTGAACGCCAGCTCGCCCACCAACAGGATGGTCAGCCCATCGGCCGCGCGAGGGGTGGCGGGCCGCTCCCGGAATATGCGGTAGTGATCCACCTCATCGATGTGGTTGCCCACGGTGCTGCCGAATCGGAGAGGATGACCAACGCGATAGCGCGAGCGATATGGGTTTATTCCGCCGAGCGGTTCCTGAATGACCTTGTGCCATTGACCCGGGTGATCGACCCATTCGCAGGTCTGTCGCCCGGTGGCAACGAAGCGGCCCAGGTCTCGAAGCCTCGACCAGAACATGCGCTCAAGATCGTCGGTGACGAGCTCCTCGCGTTCCATCCAGCGGGCGTCCGTGCGCCGATGGAGCACCTGGACCAGCTGCAGTGTCGTGCCTTCGATGCATTCGTCGCTGCTCAGTCGCTCGACGACACCCTTGCCGGGCACCCGGACCTCACTGCGCACACCACTGTGGGCAAGGATCGCTCCCGGTGTGCCACGGAGGCAGTTGACCAGGCTGAGCAGGTGGTCTGCGAACCAGCAATCGTCGCTGGGCAGGTAGGCTATCAGGGGCGCCCGGGCGAGCCTCAAGGCCGTATTGCAGGCGGCGCCGAGACCGCCGTTCACCTCTTTACGGTGATAGCTGATGCGCGGATCGCCGAGGAGGGCCTCCACGGCGTGCGCAGTCCCGTCTGACGATCCGTCATCGACGATCACAAGCTCCCAGTCGGTGAATGACTGCGCCCTCAGGCTCTGGCACGCTCGGGGCAGAAAAGCCATCTGCTCGAACGTGGGCATCAGCACCGACACCGCCGGTGCTGCGGAGAACTTCTGCTCGGGTGACACGGTGACCATCGGCAGTCACCCTACTCCTCAAGGCTGTCGCGTCACAGAGGCGGCATGGTCGGGCGGGAAGGCCGTCGGTGCGGCGCGCCTGATGCACGGCCCTAGGGCGTCGTCCGGGGGGCTGGTGAGCAGGAGCGCCGGAGACACGGCTTTCGTATCACCAGGGCGGGATGGGTAGGTCGGGAGCGCCTATCACCCCGGGAGGGAAGGTTGCCCAGAACCGCCTGTGGCGTCAAATCCTCTGATCACTTCGGTGCGGCCGCCGTTAGGCTCCGGGCGTGAAGCCCGAGAACGCTCCTCTGGTCGGCGACGCTCCGCTCGGGGTGCCCCGGGAGGGATGGCTTGCCGGCGTTCGTGGATTGAACATCTTCTACCGGACGTGGCGGCATGAGATGCCACGCGCACAGGTTGTCGTCGTTCACGGCTATGGCGAGCACGGCGGCCGCTACGCCCGCCTCGCCGGCCGGTTGGTGGGACGAGGGTACGAGGTGATCGTCCCCGACCATCGCGGACACGGGAGGTCGGAGGGCCGTCCCATAAGCGTGATCAGCTTCGACGACTACGTGGACGATCTCCGTCGCCTTCTTGTGAAGGTGCGCCGGGAGCAGCTGGCTGGTAACGCGGGCAGCGCGCTTCCGGTCTTCATGCTCGGTCATTCCATGGGGGGACTGATAGCGCTCGCATTCGCACTGGACCGGCAGCAGGAGCTCAGCGGCCTGGTCCTCTCAGCTCCCGCTGTGGTCAGACCAGCACATGTGTCGGCCACGACGATCCGGCTGGGCAGAATGCTGGCCCGCGTGGCGCCGTGGATGGGCACCGTCCAACTCCCCGTGCATCTCATATCGCGCGACCCGGGCGTGGTGGCCGCCTACAAGCGCGATCCCCTGGTGCACCGTCGCCGGGTACGGGCCCGGCTGGGCAGCGAGCTGCTGCGCGTCATCGACGACGTGGACCGCCGGTTGCCCGAGCTGATGCTGCCAGTCCTGCTGCTCCAGGGCGGCAGTGACGGAATCGTCGACCCGGGTGCCGCCCGTCACGTCCACGACCGCATCGCCTCCCGCGATCGCACCCTTCACGAATACGGCGGCCTCCATCACGAGATCTTCAACGAGCCCGAGCACGCCCAGGTCACCGAAGACCTGCTTGGCTGGCTCGATTCACATAGCGCCTGAACCCGTTCCAAGGTCGGCGGCGAGAGGAGGGTCAAGGAGCCCGCGCACGCCCACGTTACCGACGACCTGCTTGGCTGGCTCGATTCCCATAACGCCTGAACCAGCTCGATACATTGGCCGGCGAAAGATGTCCATCGCCTTTGCATCAGGGTGCACGGTTCTCATCGTCGCAAGATGGTTGCCGTCACAACTATTGGGGTATACCTTCCCCATGAAACCCACGGCCCGGGTCGACAGTGTCGGTGACGGCCGAATCTCTCGGAGATGACCAGGTGACTGAGCTCAAATCGGAACTTCTCCCCGTCCTGCCTCTGGACGATGCTGTCGTGCTGCCCCACATGGCTGTGACCATCGCCGTCGAGGGCGAGGCCCAGCGTGCCGCTGTCAGGGCGGCACGGGACGGAAACCGCCTGGTGCTTCTGGTACCTCGGATCGAGGGGCGCTTCGCCCGCATCGGTACGGTTGCACGGCTGGAGGACGCCGGCACGCTGCCCACCGGTGCCGAGGTGACAATGCTTCAGGGACAGCACCGGGCTCGCCTCGGCGGCGGTCAGGCGGATATCGCCGGTGCCCTGTGGGTTCAGATCGAACCGCTCTCCGAGCCTGAGGTTGCCACGGAGCGAGCCACCGAACTCGCGCGCGAGTACCGCGCCCTGTTGGAGAGCGTGCTCGAGTCCCGCGGTGCCCCCGGGGTGGTTCAGTTTCTCCGCGCCGCGCGCACCCCCGGCCATCTGGCCGACCTGGCCGGGTACTCGCCGGACCTCAGCATCGAGCAGAAGCTGGAGGTCCTGGAGACCCTGGACGTTGAGGCACGGCTGGAGCGGTTGATCACCTGGACCAAGGAGACCCTGGCCGACTTCTCACTACGGGAG
>JBHELP010000237.1:0-4468 GCA_046263035.1 Candidatus Dormibacteria bacterium
CTCTCCTCACCGTGAATGAGCGCCAGGGTGGAGGACGCGGAGGCCACCACCGGATTATCCGCCTTCCCCGCGGTGTCGAAATCCGCCTCGAGTGCCGTCGTACACGAGATCGCCGTCCACACCGGTCTGCTCCGTGCGCACCGGAGAATCTGACCGGGGCGGCGCGGACGACGCCGCCGTGGGTACGGCCAGCCACCGGGGCATGACCAGGCCGAGGAGTGATGGGGCGAGAGCTCCCCCGGGAGGGGTCACCAAAAGGCCCGCGCTGAGCTCGCCGGCCCCGTGACGGGCCGCCAGCTGCTCCTGGTCCGTCACCGAGGCCGTGCCGAGGAGGAGGGCGCGGTCGTCCTCGGAGGACACCGACAGCACGCAGGATTGGCCGCTGGTCGAGCTGTCCTCCCCCACGGTCAGGCAGCTCCACATGACGCCCCTCCACGCCCAGGAACGTCCGTCGAGCTGCTCGACGGTCGCGCCCGACCGGTGCAGGCCGGCGAGGATGGTTGGGGCGCCGGCAGGGAGCCGGGCGGGGGCTGCGACGTGGTCGACCTGATAATGATCGGCGAGGGCGGGAAGGCCGCCGACGGCGCTGCGCTCTCCGCTCGTCATGATGACCATGTCTATTCGGTGCGATGTGGGAGTCAGGTTCCGTCCCAGGGCTGTGAGCAGCCGCTTTGGGTCGGCGCCGCCGTCCACAAGGGCGATGGCTCCCTCGCCGGTTCGGATCACCATCCCCGGCGCGGCGCCCACGTCGAGTACGGTGACGTGCAGCCGTCCATCGGGGCGACCGCCGATCATGAGCACGATCCCGCCGGCGAGCAATGCCGAGGCGAGCGCGCCTCCGACGACGATCCTGAGGTCTGAGGAGGCCCCGGCGTCCGGGACCAGAGTGTGGGACGTGGCGCGGGACTGCCGGCGACGGCGGATCACGGTGGGCGCCAGAGCTGCCGAGCCCGCAAACAGGCCGGCGATCTCGGCCATGGTCCACAGCGGGGGCCACTCACCGACGTGGATGGCCGCTCCTGGAAGAGATGACGTCACCGATGCCACCAGCATTATTCCGTCGACGCCGGCCCCCGCCAGGTGCAGAGGGAGCCAGCCGGCGGTTGGCAGTATCGACGCGGCGGCGGCACCGGCTCCCCCGAGGACGATGAGGGCAGGGAGCACGGGTAGAACGAGCGCATTGGCCACGGGTCCGATCAGCGACAGGACGCCAAAGGTGCCCGCCATGACGGGGAACGTGGCCATCTGAGCAGCGACGGTGACCGCGAAGGGCTCGGCCACGATACGGGGACCGGGAAGGCGGCTGGATACAGGATCGGCGAGCAGGAGGATTCCGGCAGTGCCGATGAAGGAGAGCTGAAATCCGACGTCCCCCGACAGTCGGGGGTCGATGGCGAGCATCACCGCGGCGGTCAGCGCCAGCACGGGTATGGGGTCGGCGCGCCTCCCGCCGCGGCCACCCAGCATCGCGATCCCGGCCATGACGGCCGATCGCACCGCAGCCGGTCCTGCGCCACTCACCAGCACGTAGCTTGTCACCGTGGTCAGGGCGACGAACGCGTAGCGTCCGCGCGACCAGCCCCGGACCCTGGCCACAGCCCGCACCATGCCGGCGACGATGATCACCTTGAGACCACTGACCACCACGATGTGGAAGAGGCCGGAGTCCTGCAGGGGGGCGGCCACGTCCGCGGCGAGAGGGCGGCGCAAACCGAAGGCTATTCCCAGCATCAGCGTGGCGGCGGGCTCGGGTAGGACGGCGTCGATGCCGGCCGTCAGCTGCTGTCGAACCCATACCAGCCCGCGGTGAAGGGCCGCGTCGGTGCCGCCCAACCGGATCACGCTGGGCGAGACGGCCACGGCATCAACACCGATGCGATCGAGAGCCTCCGCCGAACGTGGGCCAGGACGCCGGCCGGGCGGTCGAAGCCCCCGGGCATCGACCCGGACGCTCTCACCTGGGGCCGGGGCGACGGCTGCCGGAGGCAGGGAAACCAGCACGCCTCCCGACAGAGCCGCATCCTCATCGCCCGTGACCAGCCGCGATGAGTCGACGATCAGCTGATGGGCGCGCCCGGCCACGCCATCTCGAACGGTGCCGAGGAGGCTCACCGGTGCAGCGCCGAGATGAGCACCCAGGTACTCGGGCCCGTATGCCTGAACGGCAAGAGCACCCCGGACAAGCCCGAGCCCGGCTGCGATCAAGATCCCGGCGACCACGGCGGCTCTGCGGCCACCGTGCAGTGCGGCGCCGGTGATTGCGGCGCCGGCGATCACGGATGCGGTGCCAAAAGCCAGGGGACGTGGTGGCTGCGCGGCCACCGTGGCGGTGAGGGCAACCGCGAAGGCGGCCAGAATTGAGGTGGCAATCAGTGCCGGCGTGGTGGACGGGGAGCGGTCGCTCACCGCGGCCCGACGCGAAGCACGCGACCCAGAGCCACAACCGTGGCTCGGTCCACCCCCAGGGCATCTTTCAGCTCACCGACACTGGTGAACGGACCCCAGCGTTCGCGGACCTCGACTATGGCCTCCGCCAGCCCCACGGGCATGTCCGGGAGGGCCCGGAGGTCCTCGACGCCAGCACTGTTGAGATCCAGTTTGGACGCCTGGGTCCGACTGCGCCCATTGGCCGTGGTGAAGGGCACATTGACCTGGGTTCCATCATGTAGGCGCGCCGCCTCATTGGGAAGATGGCCGGGATCCGCGCCCTCGGCGATTCCGCCCGCGGCCGCAAGAGCGTCGGCGACCCGAGCCGTGGGCGTCAAGCGGTAGAGGCCTGGATGATTGACCGCTCCGGAAACGAAGACAAGGAGCGGGGACGGCGGTGGCGGCTGGAGGTCGCCCGTGGTCGCCACAGGTTCCGTCGTTCCGGGCCCTCCTCGAGTCCCCGCCGACCATGCCGCGAGCGCCCCACCCGCCAGCAGTGCCAGCCCGCCTACGAGGGCGAGCCTCCGGCGCCCCGAGAAGCGTCGGCGAAGGTCTGACCACCACACCAGACTAGTATGGCGCAGACCTACATACTAGTGTGTGTTCCCTACAGGCGGTATCGCCTGTGCCCGTCCTCCCCAACGAAGGTCTCGGCCCCGGCACCCTCGGCAAGGAAGCGAACCGCCCGGCCGGACACCGGTACGCCGGCGGAGGTGATCTCGCCCGCTATCTCCGCCGCCGTGGCCTGGCCCAGCTTGGCGATGACCGCCCTGACCACGTCAGTGGTGACGGCGGCCGGCGTCGCCCGGCCCTTGGAACCTGCGGATCGACGGCGTCTCCGGCGTGACGGGGCCGGGGTGACAGCAGCGCGGCGGTGCCGGGTACCCCCCGCGGACAACGCCGCACTGGAGCGCTCGAAGGCCGCCAGAGCCTCCCGCAGCTCCTGGCGGAGCGCCGCGTTGCTGTCCCTCAGCGAGGCCACCTCCGTCACCAGGGCCTCGATCTGGCGGACCATACGCTCGGCGGCCCGCACCAGAGGCGAGCGGACCATGCCATCGCCAGGCTCGCTCTGCGACGCTAGTCGTGCCATGGGTACCTCGTCAGTTGCCTGGGCCTGGTCGGACTACCCACGGAGACACATCTCAAAGGGGGTCGACGGGACAATTGTGGTCCAACACGGCGCCAATGAGCAATCCGCGACTGGGCGAAAGGCCATCCGCTACCATTTCTCCGGGGCCATAGCTCAGCTGGGAGAGCGCTTGCATGGCATGCAAGAGGTCGGGGGTTCGAGCCCCCCTGGCTCCACCAGTCTCTGTTTTCGAGTTCAGAGACAGCGACTTGCACATATGCAAGTGCTGTAAAATCTACTCTTGGCCAAGGTCGTCGGGCACTCATCACTGAAGATGATCACCCAGGTCTACGAGCACCTGAACACCGATGACACCTACGAAGCCATGGTTGCCTACCTGCGCGCCGACTGACGCCCAGCGAGACGCGGTGAACGCGGCTGGAGCGGACCTCGTTGGTCATGCGAAGAGCCTCGAAGCCGAAGCCGGCGGGGTACCATGCGGGCATGGCCACAGCTCATCCGGCCCCGGATCCCTTCGACGAGGAGATCGACGCCATGCTCAGCGATCCAGAGGTCATAGCGCGGCTCGACGCCATCAAGGCAAAGCGGGGGTCGGGCACCCTCGTTGTCCACAGTAACGATGAGGTCCGGGAGCACCTCCGTCGACGTGGTGTCCCCGTGAACGAGCCAACCGCCAACGGGTGAGGTTGGTTTGGAGCGACGAGGCGCTCCAGGACCTCGACGGAATTGCAGACTGGGCTCCGCATGCCGCAGCCCGGGTGGTTGAAGCGGTCAACTGGCTCGCCGGCCAGCCCTTCCCCCATGCGTTTCGTCGGGTCGTCGGTCGCGAGGGGAACACGTCCTCGCGGTGCCGCCATACGCCGTCTTCTATGGCGTCGAAGGTGACGCCCTTATCATCGCTGGCATCCGCGACAGCCGTCGTCGATCGCTTCCGTGGTAGCGCGTCTGAGC
>JBHELP010000238.1:0-4490 GCA_046263035.1 Candidatus Dormibacteria bacterium
AGTATCTGCCCCAGCTGGCGGTCTCGCCCGAGGGACGGCTGGATCTGCTTTTCTACGACCGGCGCAACGACCCGGACAATATCGACAGCGACGTCTACTACACGTACTCCACCGACGGCGGCCGCTCGGTCGCGCCCAACCGAAGGCTGACCAGTCTCGCCTCCAATTCCCTGGTCGGCCCGCACTATGCCGTCACATCGGCTCGAGGGCTGGTGGAGACCGGTGGCCGGATCGGTCTGCTCTCGGAGAGGAACCGAGTCCTGGCCGCGTGGACGGACACGCGGAATGAGACTCGCGGTCCCCGTGCCCAGGACATCTTCGCCACCGACATCAGCTTTCCCGAGATGTCCCGCCCCGGCTGGACGTACCCGTTGGCCGCGGTCCTGCTCGCGACGGGACTGGCCCTGCTGGGCACCCTTGCCATGGACATCCGTCGAGGGCGTGCGCGCAGCGCCACCCGGGACCGCGGCGCCGCCGGCGCTGCACCCTCCCGGCGCCGCAGATGAGGTGGGCGGCCGTGGCGGTGGCATCACTGGTGGTCGCCTCGTGTTCGTCGTCGACCGGCGGACAGACGCCCCCGATCGTGGAGGTCGGCATGAGGGAATACTCCTTCGATTACCACGCGCCGACGCAGCGCGGCCGGGTCGTGTTCCACATGGTCAACCGGGGCAGGCTGGCCCATCGCCTCGCCCTGGTGCCCCTCGCGGAGGACTTTCCTCCGATCAGGGATCAGCTGCAGGGGACGCAGCGACGCTTCATCACCGAGGTTGCCGGCATCCCCGACCGGCCCCCGGGGTCGGATGGGACCTTCGCCGCCGACCTGAAACCCGGGCGCTATGCCTTCATCTGTTTCAGCACGGATCCGGGTGGCCGCACGCATGCCTCACAGGGAATGGCTGCAGAGTTCCGCATCAGATGAGATGGCGGCGGGCTGGCGAGTCCCCCGCTGGTGCGCTCCGCTGAGCATGCGCAGATCGCCCGGCCTCGTCTGCCGAATGGCGGCACCCCTCATGGATGACGGAATCGACGTGGCCGTCACCGGGCTCCCCGCCGCAGCCCGCGTCGTGTTGAGGGCGGTGTCGAGAGCGTCCCCTACCAGAGGGAAGCGAGCGCAGCCAGCGGCTGGCCCGCCACCCGTCAGAAGGAGGCGTTTGAGGGCCCGGTACCCTCAGATTGAAGGGGCGTGCTGAAATTCACCAGCTACCGTGTCCGGCCCGCCGATCACGCAGTGTGCTCGCGGAGAAAGGCGAGCACCCGCGGCCACAGATCGGCGCGGGCGGCGGCATTGGCGGCCGAGAACCCACCCAGCGCGTATAGGCGTCGATCCCAGGGGTTCCGCTGCAGGAGGGAGTCCAGGGGCAGCCCGGGAGGGTCGGTGAGATGACCGGCGTCGGCATAGCGCAGGTGCTGGTCGGGGAAGGGGTGACCCCGGGCGACCAGACGGTCCAGGGCAATCTGGGACAGCTCGGTGGCGGGACAGGTGGCATCCCTCTCGCCCGAGATCAGCAGCACCGGTCCCCGGATCCGCTCAACCGCCACTGTGGCGTCCTCGAGGCTACGACTGTCGGTCATGGCGTCGAGGAACACCTCCGTGAGGCCGATTGGTGACTGCTCCCTGGCCTCGATCAGCCGCGGCCGGTCGAGATCGAGATGGGGAAGAACGCTGCCCTCCCAGGTCCAGGCGGCCACCGGATCGGGGCGATCGACGCGGATGCCTCCCCACAGGACGCCGCTCCCGGAAAGCGAGACAACCGCGTTCACCTCCGGATGGGTCGCTCCGACCAGAAGCGCAAGCTCCCCACCGCGGGAGGCTCCGATCACGCCGATGCCCGCGCTGCTCACGCCGTCGTGGCGGCACAACCAGGCGAGGGCCGACCCGAAGTACTCGACCGGGATGTGCGCCAGCGAGAAGGGAAGACCGGGCCCGCCGAAGTAGGCCAGCGCAAGGGCGGCGAAGCCATGGGAGGCGAGTAGAGCCGCGGTCTCCTGTGACCAGTGAAAGCCGCCCGCCGATCCACCCAACACCAGTACCCCCGGAGCCGGTCCGCCAGGGGGACTGAACAGCATCCCCTCCAGACCCCGATCGCGCAATGGCTGGACGGTGACCCCCTCGGCCAGCCGGCGCCGTTCAAAGGACACGGCCGCCACCACGGCTCCATCGATCTCCGCGGCAAGCGTGGTGGGTACCGGCTCGAGACCGACGATGAACTGCCGGTCGGTCTTGGCGTGCTCCATCGACCACCACAACCCGAATGGATCGGCCCCCGAGTAGCTCCCGGTGACTGGGGGCTGCTCCCCCAGGTTCACGACACCTCGCTCCCCGATCTCGTACTCGGCCCAGGAGCTGAACTGGCGGCCGTTGGCATCGGTGGAGCCGGCCCGAACCGTGACTCGTCGCCCGGGGGGCAGCCCCTCGACGACGCTGTCGACCGGATCGTCGATGAGCGGAACCGAGCGCAGCGGGACTATCCGAGGGGCCATCGAAGTGGTCGGGGCCACATGTGGATCACCCAAAGATCGGCGGTCGGCGGCGAGGTGGGTTCAGCCAGATGGGGAAGCGCACGGAGGCGACCCAGCCCGCGCACGAGATCGCGAGGCCAGTCTCATGGCCCGGCCAACGACGGTCATGCCTTCCCATGCGGCTGGCATTCTAGTGGCCAAGGCCCGTCTCGCCACGAGACGTGCATGGCATGGAATATGGTATAAAGATGCCATGAAAGCTCCCATCGACGGAGCGGGCCGGATCGTTGTCCCCAAGGCCCTGCGCTTGGCGCTGGGTGTTCGCGCCGGGCAGCGGTTGGAGCTCGAGGTCCGTGACGGCCGTCTGGAGATTGAGGTGCCGCCGACCGCGATGCGGCTGGAGGGAGAGGGGCCTGAAACCGCCGCCGTACCCTCCCAGCCGCTCCCCCCGTTGACCACCGAGCAAGTGCGCGACACCCTGGAGAAGACGCGCCGCTGATCGCGGCCGACACCAGTGTGGTGATCGCCGCCTTTGCCACCTGGCATGAGCATCATCAGCACGCCGATCTGGCCATCGATGCACGCACGAGGCTGGTCGCCCACTGCGCCCTGGAGACGTACTCCGTCCTGACGCGCCTGCCGCCACCACACCGGTCCCCCCAGCACCTGGTGCGCGACTTCCTTGCCGAGCGGTTCCCCGACCCTTATCTCGTCCTTGACGAGGCCGCTCATCGGGCGCTCATCAGCCGGCTTCCGGAACGTGGGATCGTCGGCGGCGCAACCTACGACGCCCTGGTGGGGTCCACCGCTGTGGCGGCCGGTGCCACCTTGGTCACCCTCGATGGGCGGGCTGCGAGCACATACCGCCGCTGCGGGGTTGACATCCACCTTCTCGTGTAGAGCGAAGGCACCGACCACGCGAACGCCGTCAGCGCGGTCATGAGTCCCAAGGCTCGGGAGATCCTGGTCATGGACCGTGGATGGTCCACCGCGGCCCTCCAATATGCGAGGAGCCATCGTGACCGTCGGAGCTCCGAACCGCTGATGCAGGCCGTGTCGGTTCAGCCTCTTCCGAGCTCTCGGAGATGGTGCATGTAGGCCGGGCGGCGCTCACCGAGGGCGCGGAGCAGCGCATCATCCGCGGTCCAGAATGATCGCGAAGTCGCCTCCGCGAGCTCGGTGCAGGCCAGATACGCGGTGTCATAGACGGTGGGCAGTTGGAAGCTCACGGCCATTTGCCAGGCTCTGCCCTGCATCTCCGGGGTGTCGATGAACGTGATGTCCATGGCCTGAAAATCGCACCACGCGTCGGCGGCCTCCTCCGCCGTGAGCTGTCCCGTCCGAGCCTTCTTGAGGAGCACGGAGCCGACCTCGGCCCAGCAGAAGGCCGGTGCCACCAGCCGCCCGGCCCCGGTGGCGGACGCCAGCATGCTTGCCGCCTCATCGCTGAGCTCCTCGGCCGCCAGCGCCTTCACCCAAACACCGGCGTCGAGGCAGACGATCTCAGTCGTGCCGGCCACTGCCGTCGCGGAGTTGCCGGATGAGGGGCTCTGACGGTGGAGCGACCCGCCCCTGGGCCTGCATGGCCGCCCGGCGTCGCGCCATATTGCCCAGGGAGCGCTGCGCCTGCCTTCGCCGGATGGCGTCGGCAATGGCCTCGACCACGAACTGGTTGATCGATTCGCCGGCCGCGTCACTCTCGCTGCGCGCCTGGATCGCGACCGCCTCGGGAAGACGAATGGTTATGGCGTGCACCACCGTTACATGATACCACGAAGGGCCATCAAGCAGTGCATCGCCCGGGACCAGCACATGATGACGGCAGCGGACGTAGCCCGATCCTCGCCTCCACCGAGGACGGGGGCGACGGACAAACAAAGATCCGTCACCTGCCGGATGTCCCGGCCTGGGCCCGGTTGCATGCTGTCTCCATGGACCGCTCGACGGATTGCTCCACCAGGGCAGCTGAAGAATGAGAGTTGTGTTCTGCGGCGTCCGCGGGTCCGCGCCGGCACCGGGGCCGGAGTACC